>NZ_JACJDS010000050.1:0-36725 GCF_014163635.1 Pseudoalteromonas sp. SR44-8 | reverse complement strand
CGTTGGTCAGGAAAGTCTCGAAATTGGACAATGATCAATGAAGTAAATTTGAATCCAGAGAAAAAAGAAGAAGTGCGGGCGGCATAAAATTTAACTTGATGCGACAACTAACTTGAAAAACTCCGATCCTCGCTAACTTTACCCTCAGTAACTTTATCCTCGCTAACTCATTCGACTACCCATTGTAAACTCGCACCGTGTTGCCTTAACCATTTTGTTGCTTGCTTATAATCAGGATAAAACTCACTGACGCGCTGCCAAAATGCGGCACTGTGATTTAAATATTTCAAGTGAGCTAGTTCATGCACAATTACATAATCAATAATACTCTGCGGCGCACTGGCTAATAACAAATTAAAGGTCAATTCTCGTCGTCGATTACAACTGCCCCAACGACGCTTATAAGTATGAATGCGAATACTGCTAGGTAAAGCCTCTGCCATTTTTAGGCAATAAGCATGTACACGCATTTCAATATAATTTTCTAATTGCTCATGTAAAAAACTTTCGAGCAAGGTTTGGTACATTGGCTGCTGATGCTTAACCCGTCCAGAAAGATTTAGCTGTAACACATTCCCCTGCTGATTTTTTACTAGCTGCCATGCGCTGCGCGAGCTGACACCATAAGTCAGTATCATAGGTTGTGAAAAAACCAGTACGCGATTATCTTGTAATGGGTATTGGCGAGTATCAAGCATTTGACTTTGCTTATTAATTTGCGCATTGATCCAGTCAGTTTTACTTAGCAGCCAGCTTTCAAGTTCCTTTTTAGCAACCCCAACAGGCGCATAAACTGTGACACTTTGTTGCTGGACTTTGATAGCGACAGTTTTGCGGCGGCGACTACGTTTTAATGTATATTCAAACAAACCTAACTCTTGTAATTGACCGACAGTCATTGAACTAATTAACAGGTCACTATAATACCTTGCAAAATAACTGCTAATCTATAACTAAGTAGAATTAAATAAAGCGATATCAAACATGCCTGATAAGCCTTGTTGTCGTTATACCTCTCCCGATGGCCATCATTGTCAAGAAACAGACATGGGCTCAGGTTTTTGTTTTTGGCATGATGCCAAATTTGATAAGTCAGGCTTAGATCTGACCCAAAAATTAGAGCGCTATGCAAAAAAGGGAGGATTATTACAGGGATTGCAATTAAAACGCGCTAACCTTAATGGGCTTAATTTGATAAAACAAGATGATGAGGATGGTTTTGATTTATCTTACAGTAATTTTTATCGTGCAACGCTCACCAACGCTCACCTGTTTAATAATAAAATAGCCCACAGTTCACTGATGAAAGCCAACTTGCACGAAGCAAGCCTGCATTACTGCAACCTACAAGATACAAATTTATTGGGTATAAAACTAAACAACACCCGTATTGATAACATTGAGCTAGGCGCTGAACTATTACAGGAAAAACAAGCTAAAGCAGCGCTTAAACATACAGATAAAAGCGCAGCCCTTGACTTATTTGAACAATCAGAAGAAATATTTCGCAATTTACGTAAAGCATCAGAACAACAAGGCTTATTTGAACTGGCGGGTAATTTCACGTACAAAGAACTGCGGATGCGTCACGCACAATATCCACGAGGTTCAAAAAAACGATTAGCCTCGAGCTGTATTGATATGTTGTGCGGGTATGGTGAAAAGCCTGAAAATGTGATCCGTTTTAGTTTGTCACTGATCATCTGCTGCGCCCTGTGTTATTTTATTTTTGGGGTGATGGATGCTGGTCGTATTATGCAGTTCAATCCGGCGGCAACATTAAGTGATAATTTATTAGCCCTACTTAATAGCTTCTATTTTAGCGTGGTTACTTTTACAACCTTAGGATATGGCGATATTACTCCGGTTGGTTTCTCCCGATTCGTTGCTGCAGTTGAAGCGTTTTGCGGGAGTTTCTCTCTGGCACTATTCGTAGTCGTATTTGTCAAACGTATGACCCGATAATTACCGATTACTTTATCTGCGAAAATAAATAGTTCAGCTAAATACCTGCTATAAAACTGGTTATAAATGATGCTATCATTGCGCACAATGAAACTTAGCGAATTGATTTTAAAAAGTTTTTGATTTTGTTAAATTTTGCAGCTAAATATGTAAACAAATAACAGGCATTTGCGCAAAAATTAATTAATTGTCTTAACATATATTTCAGGTGATATTAGTTATTACTGAAATAACAGTGTATTGAGCCGTTATGCTTACCGCTTTTTTTATTACCGATCACGATCCGAGCCTTCTTATTAATGGTGTTTATGACCCATTTTTAGTCGCTCTGTCTGTTTTAACGGCTATTTTCTCTGCATTTTTTGCAACTTACATGATCGATCTGGCCAAAGAAACACGCTTCAAAAGTTATCAAAAATTAGCCAACTCAACAGCTTCCTTGGTACTTTCTGGCGGTATTTGGAGTATGCATTTTATTGGTATGTTGGCATTTTCACTGTGTACAAATATCAGCTACGACCCAACACTCACCTTTTTATCTTTCATTCCAGCATTTTTAGCCTGCCTAACTGGCGTGTCATTATTAGTAAAAAATAACGCCACTATTTTCAGTTTAATACTGCCCTCGGTACTACTCGGCGCAGGTATCGGCACTATGCATTACAGTGGTATGGCAGCAATGGAATTGAGCCCGCTGCTACGCTACGATCCATTGATGTTTGGGTTGTCAATTATCGTTGCCGTTGTACTGGCGTTTATATCTTTATATGCTCGCTTTAATATTAAAAAGCACCTCCCAACACTAAATTCTTTGCAGACGCGGTTGATCAGCGCAATCATTTTGGGCTTTGCTGTTGCAGGTATGCATTACATGGGAATGGCGGCAACACGGTTTGTTGCAACCTCGCCATTAATTGGTAATGACAGCGCCAGCTCAGAACTTACATTTGTTGCTATTAGCGTAGTGTTCGCCACCATTATTCTAACCGCGATAGTTGCTATCATTAACGGTATGGTACGCTATCGCATGTTACTTGAAGAAAAAACAGGGAATGAATCTCGCTTAGAGGCTATTTTATCGACCGCTATAGATGGCATTGTAACAATTAACAATCGCGGTATTATCTTAAGCTTTAATAACGCTGCAGAGAATATTTTCGGCTGGCATAGCACTGATGTAAAGGGTAAAAACATAAAAATGCTGATGGCAGATGATATCGCAGCCGAGCATGATGAATATCTATTAAAGGCACATCACATCGATTTAGGTAAAGTTATTGGCGTCAATCGTGATGTTCTTGCTAAGCATAAACAAGGTCACCTATTTCCTATTCGCTTAGGTATTGGTGAAGCAAACCAGCCAGGACAAGAGTCAATATTTGTTGGCTTTATTACTGACTTGACTGAGCAACGCAAACTACAACAAAACCTCATAGCGAAAGAACAACAATACCGCTCGCTGATGAATAATATGCCTGGCGTGGTATTTCGCTGCCAGTTGGATAAAAGCTGGAGCATGATTTTTATTAGCCCTAGCATTAATGAAGTAACTGGCTATGTCCCATCGGAATTTATCAATCAGCATATTCAGTTTAGTGATTTGATTTTTAAAGATGATAACAAACGCATCAATAAATCGGTCGAGCAAGCGATCGCTGCTAAATCGCAATACTCAATTGAATACCGACTTCGTCATCGAAGTGGCAAGCTAATTTGGGTGCTTGAGAAAGGTAGCTTTGAGTTCAACAAGCAAGGTGAAGCGATTTGGATCGACGGCGTTATTATCGATATTAGTGAACGTCGTGAATACGAAGATAAATTAAAGTTGGCGAAAATAGCCGCCGAAGATGCAGCCCAAGCCAAACAGTCATTTATGGCGAATATGAGTCACGAAATTCGCACACCGATGAATTCGATTATTGGCTTTAGTGATTTATTGATGGATACCCCACTTGATCAAGACCAACAAAAGCACTTAATTATCGTAAATAATGCGGCTCGCTCGCTGTTACGGCTATTAAATGAAATATTGGATTCTGCAAAACTTGAAAAAGGTAAGCTGACCATTGAATTAGTGCATTTTAATCTTCAAGCGGTGCTTGATAGTATTATTTCTACATTTTGGTTAGAAGCAAAAAAGAAAGATCTAGAACTAACACTTACCATCAAAGAGTCTGTTCACCCTACTTATTACGGTGATCCAGACCGAATTCGCCAAGTTTTAACAAATTTAATTGGTAATGCAGTTAAGTTTACAGCTCAGGGCTCAGTGAATGTAACTGTCAGTACGACACAAAATAATTACTTATTTTTTGAAGTACAAGATACCGGTATTGGTATTGCTAAAGATCGTCTTAAAGCGGTATTTCAGCCTTTTGAACAAGCTGACGGGACTACTACACGTCGTTTTGGTGGCACTGGACTTGGTACTACTATCAGTAAGCAACTCGTTGAGCTGATGGGTGGCATAATCAACGTAGTCAGTGAAGAAGATAAAGGCAGCTGCTTTTATTTTTCATTGCCTTTAGAGGTCGGTGATGAAACCCAAGTCAATTACTTTGATAAGTTGCATACGCAATTACCTAAGCTGCGCATTTTAGTCGTTGATGACATAGCACAAAATGTTGAGCTACTACAGTTATTATTGTCGCGAGATCAGCATACGATTAGCTCTGCAAGCAACGGCTTAGAAGCGATCGCTATTTTTGAAAAACAAGATTTTGATGTCATTTTAATGGATATCCATATGCCTGAATGTGACGGTATTGCCGCGACCGAAAAAATTCGTGAAATTGAGCAACAACGACAGCTAAAAAAGACTCCGATCATTGCGCTCACCGCCAGTGTCTTACAGCAAGATAAATTAACGGCTAAAAAAGCGGGTATGAATGGCTTCGCCAATAAGCCTGTTGATATCAATCAATTGAATCAAGAGATTGCGCATGTGCTTGGCTTTGGTTTAAATATAGAAACGCAAATTGCTCACATTGATCCCGCAGCACAGCATATTGATTTTAAAAAAGGACAGCAACTTTGGGGCAGTAAGTGTAAACAGCTGAGCGAAATACACCGTTTTTTTAAAGAGCAGCAGGCTACATGTGACATTATCTTTAATGATGGACTAAATGCCTTAAAAGATATTAATGGCACATTACATACCCTTAAAGGCTTATCTGGTAATTTAGGTTTACCGACTATGATGGCCCTGCTTTCAACCTTAGAAAACAGCCAAGCCCCTGAGCAGCAGGCGCAAATAATTCAGCAATTGCAGATAGAGTTTAATGCGGTCAATGAGTTGTTAGCTAGAAAAACCAGCAGCTGTATAGCAGTGCAAAGCAGCGAAAAAAATACCCAAGTACTATCGCTCAGCGAATTTAAAATACTGTGTGAACAACTGCGTAAAGATGCAGAAAATGCAGAGCTCAATGATGAGTTGTTAGCAACATTAGCAGACAATGCCCCCGCTACTTATCAAAGTGATGTGGATGCATTAATCGAATATTTCGACCAGTTTGACTTTGACAATGCCCAGAGTACTCTTATTGCATTAATAGAGCTGCTCAATCAGGCAGCAAATTTGGAAACACACTGATGGACTTAATAACCGAACGCCCACGAATTCTTATTGTTGATGATGAACCCGCCAACCTTAAAGTCATGCGCGAAGTATTAGGGAATCAATATCGCCTCTCTTTTGCTAAATCGGGTGATGCCGCGCTCGCGTTAGTTGAAAAAGAGCCACCCAAACTCATTCTACTCGATATTATGATGCCAAATATGAGTGGTTTTGAAGTATGTCAGCTGCTTAAACAAAACCCTGCTACTGAGCATATTCCAGTCATTTTTGTGACTGCACTTGCGGATGAAAGTGATGAGTTTAAAGGTTTTGAAATTGGCGCGGTAGATTACATAACCAAGCCTATTAGTCCTGCAATCGTAAGAGCGCGTGTTAAAACTCATTTATCCCTAGTTCAGGCTGAGCAGCTAAAGTTGGCTCACGTTGATTTAGTCCATCGTTTAGGGTGCGCTGCCGAGTATAAAGACACCGATACTGGCGAGCATATTGTGCGCATGAGTAAATACAGTAAAATTTTAGCACTAGCCTATGGAATGACTGAACAACATGCTGAGCTTCTCAAACAAGCAGCACCGATGCATGACATTGGTAAAATCGGCATTCCCGATGCAATCTTGCTTAAACCAGGGAAATTAACAGCCGAAGAATTTGAACACATGAAACAGCATGCCAAAATCGGCGCTAAAATTTTAGCAAACTCGTCATCGCCGTTATTGCAGCTCGCCTATATACTTGCGATGGAGCATCATGAAAAATGGGATGGATCAGGTTATCCAAACGGTCTTAAAGGTGAGGAAATTTCGATTGAAGGACGTATTGTGGCAATCGCCGATGTATTCGATGCACTTACCTCTAAACGTCCCTATAAGCAAGCTTGGAGCGTTGATGAAGCCATAAGTCATATGCGCGAGCAAGCTGGTAAACACTTTGATCCTCAGCTTATCGCACTATTTGAAGGCCAGCTAGATGCTGTTTTAGCAGTGTACTCTGCCTACCAAGGCTAACCATATGCTATATGTTGGCCGAGATATATGCATAGTCATGAGAGGTGATTTCATGACTATTACCACTTAAATCCTGAAAATAAACAGAGTATGTAACTTTGTGATCAGCAACCACGGTTTTAATATTTAAGTCAGCCAAATGCTTAAGCCAAGCGATAAACTGCTCTCCAGATGCGCCAAATGCAATCCCTTTACTACTGCCCTCTCGCTCAAATAACGCTAAGCGAATAGTTGCCGCAGGATCTTCTAGTGTTAAAGGCCCAGTACCCTCATCCCAAAAAGCAAGCTCTGGCACAATATTAAATCCAAGGACTGTTTTGTACCACGTGACGGCTTGCGCAAGGTTAGTCACATTTAAATGGCAATGATCGACACCAGATAAAGTAGGCATTGCCATTAGCCAATCTCCGACTTAAGTTGTTCAATAAATACCTGCATATATTCAGTACGACGCACCGCTTCTGCTTTTGCTGAAGGTGTATTCATACTCTGTGCAATATGTAATAGCTTGATGAAGAAGTGATCTAATGTATACAAGCTGTCATCCGGGCTGCGGTGGGCGCAAAATGGATCGTCAGGGTGATATAAATTGCGTCCGATTGAGCCCCCTACTTTCATACAGCGGCTGACACCAATTGCTCCTAAGGCATCCATACGATCAGCATCTTGAACGATTTGTGCTTCCACACTTTCAATTGCAATGTTAGCGCTAAAACTATGGGCTACAATAGCATGATGAATGGCATCAAAATATTGCGCGTCATACCCTATTGACGCTAAAAATGAAATTGCTTTATCTGCGGCCATTGTTGAAGCTTTAGCGCGATCCGGGTGGTTTTTAGCCACTGCAACACAGTCATGCAACCATGCTGCGGGTAACACCACGTCCATCGAAGCATCTTCAGCAAAGCAGAGCTGTTTTGCAACACGCACGACTCGTTCAATATGGGTAATATCGTGGGCGACATCAGCACTCACTAACGACAAAATAAAAGCACGGCAATGATTTTCTAGCTGTTGCAACGGCTCAGATAATACTAAAACGGGCAAACGTTGTTCCATAAATCCTGTAATTTCAAATTAATGCATTGAATTACTGTTACTTTACCGCGGTTATAGGCTGTTGTGCAAAACATTCATTGTATGTTCGAGCCTGCTTCACTAAAATACGCTCTTAATTTATCCGTAATGAGAAGCCTAATGTCATCTGTCGTATACCTAGAAGCTGGTCGTGAAAAATCACTAAAAAGAAAACACCCATGGTTGTTTTCAAAAGCCATCAAAAAAATAAAAGGTAAGCCAGGTTTAGGTGACACAGTGACCATTCACGATAGTAATGGTAAATTTTTAGCTACAGCGGCTTACAGTCCGCACTCACAGATCCGCGCGCGTGTTTGGAGCTTTGATGAAACAGAAATCATCGACCAAGCTTTTTTTGAACGTCGCTTACGTCGTGCCTTTGCGGCACGCGAGCAAGTAATTACTGAAGGTGGCTTAACGGGATTTCGGTTATGTGCCGCCGAGTCTGATTTTTTACCAGGTGTAACCATTGATAAATTTGACAACTTTTTAGTGTGTCAGTTATTAAGTGCCGGTGCTGAGCGCCATAAAGGTGAAATAGTTGGCGCTTTAATCGCTATTTTCCCAGGCTGTAACGTGTATGAGCGCTCTGATGTCGATGTGCGCACCAAAGAAGGCTTAGAGCCGACTATGGGCGTGTTATGGGGTAATAAGCCTGAGCAGCCAGTATTAATTGAAGAAAATGGTTTTAAAATTGAAGTAGACATTCTCGAAGGCCATAAAACCGGTTTCTACCTTGATCAACGTGATAGCCGTGCTGCATTAGAGCGTTTTTCAAAAGATAAAAGAGTACTTAACTGTTTTAGCTACACAGGTACCTTTTCATTGTATGCACTGCGTGGCGGCTGCGAGCATGTTACTAACGTTGACGTATCGCAACCCGCGCTTGATACCGCAAAACGTAATGTCGAGCACAATAATCTTGATTTAGATAAAGTTGACTTCATAAAACAAGATGTATTTAAATTACTACGCCAATACCGTGAAGATGGGGTGTTATTCGATACTATCGTTATGGACCCACCTAAATTTGCTGATAACAAAGCACAACTAACGGGTGCGTGTCGTGGCTATAAAGATATCAATATGATTGCCATGCAAATTCTTAAACCAGGTGGTACGTTGCTTACGTTCTCATGTTCAGGTTTAATGGAGCAAAATTTATTTCAAAAAGTGGTTGCTGATGCAGCCCTTGATGCTGGTAAGGATTTGTTGATCATGGAGCGTTTAAACCAAGCTGCTGATCATCCAATCGCAGGCAGTTACCCTGAAGGTTTTTACCTAAAAGGCCTGATCTGTAAAGTTTACTAAACTGACTGCAACTAATTAACCTGAGTTCATCAGGTTAATTAAACTGCATTATTTCTAGCCCAGCGGTTACCGTGCCATCACTTTCTTTGCTGGCACGAACGACTTTTGCTGTTGCATCAAGTGGTGCAATGGCAGGGCTGGTCGAATCAATATTCACCTTCACAATGGTGCCCAGTTCAAGTAATTCATCCAACTGCAGTGACAACCCAGTTGCACTTAAATCGACACATACAGCATCAAAATGTTGATCAGCGACTGGCTCAAGTGTGGTTAATTTTGCCTGTGCATTTAATTGCATACGTCTAAAATTACGTTTATCTTCATTTAGCATAATAACTCCTAAACAACCGTATTGATTTTTTCTAATAACCCCACGACCGAAAAAGGCTTCACCACATAGGCATCGCAACCGGCATCAAAACCAGCTTGTTGTTCCTGTACGGATTCTAAGCCTGACACCATAACAACAGGAATATTACGAGTTTCAGGGGTGTTCTTCAACATTCGACACGTGTCGTAACCATCTAGGCCGGGCATACATACATCGAGTAAAATCGCATCCGGTGGATTTGCAATAGCCGACGATAAACAGCTCTTACCTGATTCAGCATAACTGAGCTCAAAATCCGCTGATAAAGCGACTTTGAGCATTTCAAAATTAAAGTACTCGTCATCTACAACTAGTAAACGCGGGTGTGTATTAGCGGATGAGCGCATGGTTAATATCAGTTCCTTCTCATCTAACAAATATTTCCTTCCAAGGTATTCGATGTTTACTAAATACCAAACTCAATCAATTTCTTTCAGAGCATTCAATACACGCTTAGCTGAAATCGGATACGGTGTCCCTAACGTTTGCGCAAACAAGGATACTCTAAGCTCTTGTTGCATCCAAAAAATATCCTGCAATTGTTGCGGAGCAGGCATTCCAGGCGGCACTCTTTTCAGCTGTTTTTGATACTCTTGAGCAACCTTTTCTAACTCAAGTACACATAATCTGTCACGATTTGGATCAACTGGCAACTTTTCTAAGCGTTTTTCTATTGCTTTTAAGTAACGAATTAAATCACTAAGTTTGTCTGCGCCATGATTTGAAACAAAGCCTTTGAATACCAAAGATCCCAGTTGGCTTTTTATATCTCCATGTGCAGTGATCATGGTTAAATCAACTCGCCCTTTCATTTTTTTATGTAACGCATGCGCAATACTCAACACTTGCTCAACTTGGGTTGCAATAGCAACAACCGCATCGCCGAGCTCACCGCGCACGTGCTCTTTTACTTGCTCAAACGCTTGTTCGGTGCGTACATCGCCTAATTTTACCAATAAACTGTCAACGCCTGCGGCAATACAGTCATCAATTAAATCAGCAACCTTACCAAACGGATTAAAATATAGACCTAATTTAGCCTTATTGGGTAAGTTTTGTTGCAAATATTTTATCGGCGAAGGTACATTCAGTAATACCAAACGGCGTAACCCCTGCTGATGGGCAGTTTGCGCTTTAACTTCGTTATCAAATAGCTCCACTGCCGCCGATGATTTTTTATCTACCAGCGCAGGGTACGCTTTGATTTCATACTGGCCTTGTTTTTTCACATAGGATACCGGTAACTTGCCAAAATCCCATTGCAATAGGTCAGCTTTTTCAATGCCTTTATCTGCTACTTTAGACAGCGTTTGCGTCACTTTACCCTGCAATTGCGCTTTGAGTTTCGCTAAATCCATACCTCGGGCAAGTACATTATCTTTTTCATCACGAACTTCAAACTGCAGTCTTAAGTGAGTCGCAAGGGTGGTTAAATCCCAGGCCTCTGGATCAACTTTTACACCTGTCATACGTAATAAACGCGTACTGAGTGCCTCAATGAAGTTACCTTGCATAGGCTCGATTGCTGCAAGAACCGCATCTGCGTAATTTGGCGCAGGCACAAAATTACGACGTAGTGATTTAGGTAAAGATTTAATTAAACCGGTGATCAACTCATGACGAAATGCCGGAATATGCCAGTCAAAGCCAGCTTCTTCTACTTGGTTTAGTAAGGCCACCGGAATATGCACTGCAACCCCATCGACCGCTTGGCCTGGATCAAAATGATAGCTCAACGGCAACATTAAATTGCCTTGTTGCCATACATCGGGGTAATCAAACTCAGTAACACTATCAGCACCGTGTTGCATTAAATCATCACGTGTCATTTGCAAGTAATGTTTATCCTGCTGCTTTTGCGTTTTATACCATTTATTAAATGCTGCACGACTGTTTATTTGAGCAGGAATTTTCTTATCGTAAAACTCATATAAGGTTTGCTCATCAACTAAAATATCACGACGGCGGCTTTTATTTTCTAGGGTTTGAATATCTTCAATAAGTTCGCGATTAAACTGCAAAAACCCTTCATTTTGACCTAAATCTTGCTCTACTAAGGCACTGCGAATAAACAACTGGCGGCTAACTTTCGGGTCAATGTTACTGTACACACAGCGACGCTTTGACACTATGATCAGCCCGTATAATACCTGCTGTTCGAAAGCGATCACTGCGCCGGGCTTTTTCTCCCAATGCGGCTCACTGTAACTGCGTTTTACTAAGTGTTGTGCTAATGGTTCAACCCAATCGATGTTAATTTTGGCATTAATACGTGCATATAATTTACTGGTTTCAACCAGCTCTGCCGACATCAACCATTTTGGGCTTTTCTTAAATAATCCAGAGCCTGGGAATACATGAAACTGACTGTTGCGAGCGCCTTTATATACTTGCTTTTCATCTTTAAAACCAATGTGACTGAGCATGCCACTCAATAGCGCTTGATGGATTTTATCGCCATCGGCAACATTGCTGGTCGCTTTCATGCCCATTTCATTGCACACAGTACTGAGCTGATAAACGATATCTTGCCACTCACGAATACGCATATAAGCGAGCATATCCTTTTGGCACAGCTTTCTGAATTGGCTGTTACTTAGCTCACTTTGCTGCTCTTCTAAGTAATTCCATAAATTTAAAAAGGCGATGAAATCTGAATCAGGATCGTCAAAACGGCCATGCTTTTCGTTTGCAGCAGCGCGTTTTTCTTGCGGGCGCTCGCGTGGATCTTGAATCGATAACGCCGCCACAATAATAATCACTTCACGCAGCGCACCCAGCTTTTGTGCTGTTAGTACCATTTTAGCTAAACGCGGGTCAACCGGTAAGCGGCTCAGTTCAATACCCGATTTAGTAAGCTGTGTATTGCTATTATGACGAGTGGGTTTAACCGCTTCAAGTTCCTCTAGTAACGTTAAGCCATCGTTGATATTACGGCTATCTGGTGCTTGTACAAATGGGAACTCGGCCATATCGCCCAACCCTAAGCCAAGCATTTTTAAAATAACGGAGGCTAAGTTAGTACGTAGTATTTCTGGATCAGTAAACTCTGGGCGCGAATTAAAATCATCTTCAGCATATAAACGAATACAAATACCCGCTTCCACACGGCCACAGCGGCCTTTTCGCTGATTGGCACTGGCTTGTGATATTGGCTCAATCGGTAAACGCTGCACTTTAGTACGATAACTATAACGGCTAATGCGCGCGGTACCAGGATCAATAACGTATCGAATACCCGGCACAGTAAGTGAGGTTTCAGCAACGTTGGTCGATAAAATAATATGACGACGACTATGGGGAGCAAAAATACGGTTTTGTTCTGCGTTAGAAAGGCGCGAATACAAAGGTAAAACATCCGCTCCTTTTAAATTACGTTTACTAAGGGCATCAGCAGTATCGCGTATTTCCCGTTCACCATTTAAGAAGATTAAAATATCGCCTGGGCCTTCTTGGCACAGCTCATCAACGGCATCAAAAATACCTTGCAGCTGGTCGCCTTCAGCCTCCATATCATTTTTATCAATTTCAACCAAAGGACGATAACGCACATCCACCGGAAATGTTCGTCCTGACACTTCAATAATCGGTGCATCATTAAAATGCTTTGAGAATCGCTCTGGATCAATGGTCGCAGAGGTAATAATTATTTTTAAATCAGGACGCTTTGGTAATAGGTTTTTCAAATAACCTAAAATAAAATCAATGTTTAAACTACGTTCATGAGCTTCATCAATAATAATGGTGTCATACTGGTTTAAAAATCGGTCTTGTTGAATTTCCGCCAGTAAAATACCGTCAGTCATCAACTTTATATAGCTGTTATTTGATACTTGATCGCTAAAACGAATTTTAAAACCCACTTGCTGGCCAAGTTCACATTGCATTTCATGAGCAATCCGATCCGCGACACTGCGCGCAGCCAAACGTCTTGGTTGGGTGTGACCAATATAACCATCAACGCCACGGCCAAGTTCTAAACACATTTTAGGAATTTGCGTGGTTTTACCTGAGCCGGTTTCACCCGCGATAATAACCACTTGGTTATTGGCGATAGCCTCTTTAATGTCGTCTTTTTTCTGACTGACGGGGAGCTGCTCAGGGTAAGTTACTTTAGGTAACTGAGCTAAGCGCACCTCTCGCAATTGTTGGCTACGTGCTATATCTGCAGTGATTTTTTCAATCACGGCTGCTTGTTTTGTTTCATCGGTTATTTTTTTTATGCCGTGAAGGCGTTTTTTAAAGATGAATTGATCTTTTCTTAAACACGTTTTTAGTTCACCAAACAATTGACCTAGGTTAACCACCCGCGACTACCTTATAAAATTTGAGTAAAGACGAGCGATTGTAGCAAACTTCGCCGCAGGGGTTAACTTTGCTGCGATATAAAATGTAATAACCAAAGCTTAAAACAATAAAAAAGGCGCTAATTAAGCGCCTTTCATGTTCTTTGGGCAGAACAATTGCTGTGTTTTATTTATAGAGCAGCGAAAACTTCATCTGTTTTGGCAGCGCAAATAAAATCATTTTTGTGTAAGCCTTTAATTGAATGGCTCCACCACGTTACCGTTACTTTGCCCCACTCTGTTAGCAAGCCCGGGTGATGGCCTTCATCTTCAGCCATATCACCTACTTTATTAGTAAAAGCGATGGCTTGTTTAAAGTTTTTAAATTTATAAACACGCTCTAATTGCATAATACCGTCGCGTACTTCAGGCACCCAATCTGGGATCATTTTAATTAATTCAGCTAACTCGATATCTGATACTTGTGGAGCGTCTACGTGACAGGCTTCACATTTTTGTGCGCTTAATGATGACATCTTAAATCCTTAACTTGCTAATTTTTCTTTAGGAGGAAATTTTGGGTCATGTAACCCTAATTCTTTTGCTTGCGCAACTAACGCCATAATATCCAGCTGTGAAATATCAAATAAATCATGGATAGAATTAATGGTGTAGTACAAAGGCTGCATAATATCAATTCGGTACGGCGTGCGTAATACATCCAATACATTCATCGGGTTGATCTCGGGCTTATCTGAATACACGTATTGTGTTTCACCTGGACTTGATAAAATACCGCCACCATAAATACGCAGGCCATCATCTGTTTGCATTAGGCCAAACTCAACCGTAAACCAATACATACGGGCAAGGTAAACCCGATCTTTTTTCTCGGCAGCGTAACCTAACTGGCCATATTTATGCGTAAACTTGGCAAAATCAGGATTAGTAAGCATTGCACAATGACCAAATATTTCATGAAAAATATCAGGTTCTTGCAGGTAATCAAACTCTTCACGGCTACGAATAAAGGTTGCGACTGGAAATTGCTTATTTGCTAATAAACGAAAGAATTCATCAAAGTCAATTAAAGCTGGCACAGGTGTAACTTGCCAGCCGGTAGTCGCTAGTAATACTTCATTAAGCTCACTTAACTGCGGAATACGGTCATGAGGCAGGTTTATTTTTTCAAGCCCTTCCATGTATTCATTGCAAGCTTTGCCTGCAATACATTTTAGTTGGCGCGCGACTAGTTCTGACCATATTTTATTTTCTGCTTCGCTCCAATGGATAACGCCATTTTCATCTGGTGTCTTGGAGGTGTATTTACTTGCTTTAGCCATAATAACCTTCTTAGTGTTAAACCGATATCGGTATCAACCTGTTAAGGAGATACTAAGCAAATGTAAGGCAAAGTTTAATAGCTGAGACAACATCAGCTATTAGCACCAAACCCATTTTTGTACACTAAACATTACACTTTGAGATCAGAAAGTTTACAGTGCTATTTTTAAAGGGCTAGAAGCAACACAAACCGTAAATATAATCTTACAAGCTATGCAATAAAAGTAAAAGCGCGGTTAAGGTCGTTAATTATATCGTTAACATCTTCAAGGCCAACAGATAGTCTGATCAGACCATCGCTAATACCCGCAGCTGCTCTTTCTTCGGGTGAATACGGTGAATGAGTCATCGATGCCGGATGTTGAATGAGTGTTTCGGCGTCTCCTAAACTCACGGCGAGTGTGCACAATTGGGTATTATTAATAAACTGCTCGCCATCTTTTAGGCTGCCTTTTAATTCAAAGGCAATAACGCCACCAGAGGCTTTCATTTGCTTACCGATAAACTTAAACCCTGGGTGAGATGCAAGTCCGGGGTAATAAACGGTATTAACTTGGGGATGCTGCTCTAAAAATTCAGCAATAATTTGCGCACTTTCACAATGACGCTGCATTCGTATCGCTAAGGTTTTTAAACCACGATTAATAAGCCATGCATCGTGTGGACTAATTGTTGCACCAATATCTTTAAGTACAGTCATTTTAATTAATGTAATGTGCTCTTGACTGCCACACACCAAACCTGCCACAACATCACCGTGACCATTTAAATATTTAGTAGCACTGTGAACAATTAAATCAATGCCATAATCAATTGGCTTTTGCAGTAACGGCGTGAGAAAGGTGTTATCTATTACACTGATCAAATTGTGTTGTTTTGCCACTTGTCCTATTAACGCTAAATCAATTACCGCCATAGTTGGATTAACTGGGGTTTCGGCAAAAATCATTTTTGAATTCGGTTTAATTGCATCGCGTAATTGCTGCTCATCGGTCATATCTACAAACGTCACTTCAATCCCCCAACGCGGCAACATATGTGCGAAGAAAGCAAACGTACAGCCATACAAAGCGCTTGATGCGACTAAGTGATCGCCTTGCGATAAAAAACTTAATACCGATGCAGAAACAGCGCCCATTCCTGTGGCTGTTGCTGCAGCGGCTTCGCAACTTTCAAGTTGTGCGACTTTTTGTTCAAGCTCTGTCGTCGTCGGGTTACCTAAACGGGTATAAATATAGCCAGGTTCTTCACCAGCAAAACGTGCTGCACCTTGCGCGGCACTGCTAAAATGAAACGTTGAAGTTTGGTATAAAGGAGCAGTAAGTGCACCATGCGGATCATTGGCTTTTTCTGGTCCATGGATACATTGGCTGTCGATGTGGAGTTTGTTCATTGTCTGATCTTTTTTGATTATTATTGATTTCATAATCAAAACGTATCGCAGGATAAAGCACAAGCATGCCAGATGCTCAGATGGCTATAAATTTGGATGTAGTTAGTACAGTGGCCGTTCACCACTGTACAGATTTATTGTCAGCTCGTTTCTTTCGTGCCAGCTCCTGACGGCGAAGCTTTGCGGCTCATAATTTTGCTGGCAATCAATTGCGCAGTACCTTTAAGCAAGCTGCGCTTATGCTCAAGTCGTGGTAAAGGACGGCTTAGTTCCATCGCTTTATAACCAATGCGTGCGGTAAATATACCCGCGCTTAAGCCTTGTGCTGCACGTCCTGATAATTTACCTAGTAATTCAGCACTGAGCGCTGTAGCAGCTAAATCCGATACTAACTCAGCACTGCCAACAAACATCACTTGCTTGATCAACATACGATAGAGCTTGATCCGGCTAGCATAACCAAATCCGATACCGTAAATCTTACCTATTTGCTCAATCAGTTTTGTGCCCCGCCAAAGCACAGCCATCATATCCACCAGCGCTAATGGACTTAATGCCACTAACAAGCCTGATTCAGTGGCAAAACGGTTGATCAGCTTTTTAGCTTGAGTATCTTGTTTCACTAACAAACTATCGGCGTACAAGGTCATGATCTCTTTATCGCTATGATGGCTATCAATGCTTGCTTTAAACTCATCAAACCCAGTTAACTGCTGATGTTTATTGAGTTTTTCAAGCCAAGGTAGTGCCCCACCAACCTGTTCGCTATTGAGCAAACGATCCGCTTCATGACGATGTAATTGATTGCGCTTTAAGCTGCGCAACATTCTATACTCACGCCATAAGAGCTTGCCTAACAACAACACGCCACTGAGCACTGCAATTAAATATACACTGCCTAAAATGATGGATTGCTGAAATGTCACAACCATAGAAAATATAAATTCAGCTAACACTAAAGTTATAAAGCTAATCGCAAACACCCCTTTCAGAGTTTGCCATTTTGACTTTTTATAAACAGGTGTTAAATCAATCTCTTCATCTTGGGGCTCATCGATAACGTGCTCATATTCATACTCCCCTTGATCGATCACTTTAGCTGGGGTCAAGGTAAGTTCATTGTCTATTGGCTGTTCACTAGTATCAATACGTCTGCCGGCTTGAAAGCCTGAAGCGGTCTTGCTCATGTTAGTTTGTCTCCTAAAAGGTACTGCATGACATGATCTAAACGAATGTGTTTTAGTTGCTTGTCTGGACTTGGCATTGGTGCAAACGATAAAAACTCAAAACCATGGCTTGGCCACTCATCTTTATTGAGCATGCGCATTGGTGGCTGCGGTGGTAAGTAGGTCAACCATTGCGACTCTGATAACGGCTTACCATAAATACAATTGAGGGTTTTACCTTGCTCAACCACTTGTTTTGGCATGGTTGCCGTAATAGATGACATCGCCATAGTTTCTATTTTAACGCCATCAAATTTTAAGTGATTACTTTGCTCGTGCACTAATGAGTCCAACAACAGCGCTAAATCTTTATGGTGTGCACTACTAATATGATCTGACTTATTCGCAGCAAACAATAGTTTATCTATATTGGGTTTAAACAAGCGTTTTAAAAAGCCAGTTTCGCCATAGTTAAAATGCGCAAGTAATTGTTTGATCACATCCCCTTGCTCTTGCAGCGTCTCAGGCCCTTCATTGAGCGCACTGAGCACATCAACAAGCACTATTTGCCGATCAAAGTTGCGAAAGTGTTGTGTATAAAATGGCTTAACCACTTCTTTCACATAAGCATTAAAGCGTTTTTGCAAGTGCGCCAAGTTAGACCCTGCAACCACCTCATCATTAGCCTGCGCAACTGGGAAAAACAATAATAACGGTGCACCTTGTAATTCACCGGGCATCAGCATGCGTCCAGGTTGTAGCATCGCCAATTTAGTGTCTCTTTTAAGACTCACTAACAGCGTTTGGTAGTGCGTAGCAATCGCGCTTAGCGCACTTTCATCTACCGGTGCAGTTAAATCAAGTTCGCTCAGTGCAGTTAAAAATGCTTGTGCCTTTTCAACCCGAGGAGAGCGCTGTAACAGTGCATATTGCTGCTCACTCCATTGTTGATAGCTTTGCTCTAGCATAGGTAAATCAAGCAGCCACTCACCGGGGTAATCAATAATGTCTAAATATAAGGTTGATTGCGGTGCAAAGTGACCACGTAAGCCTGCGTCACTCCGGTATTTAATTGCTAGGCGTAAAGTATTTATGCGCTCGGTTGATGCAGGCCAGTGTGGTTGTCCTTCAAGCGGCAATAAAGCACTTAGGGCTTTAGGGTAATCGAATGTAGGAATGGTCAGCGCTTGTTGCGGTACTATTTTTGTGGCGATATGGCGCTGTTGCTGCATAACATCAAAAAACGGTAAGTTTTTGTCTGTTGCTTGGCTGGTTAAATGCTTTACTAAAGCGGTAATAAAAGCGGTTTTACCACTGCCACTGAGGCCAGTTACCGCTAATTTTACGTGTTGATCTAAACTACGGTGAACAGCTTTTTCAGCCTTACCTTTGAGTTTATTAAAGGCGTTTTTTGCAGATGAAGTGTTTATCATAATGAGCTAGCACTTCAGCGCCATTATAAATTAGGTGGCTAAAGTGCTATTAAGTCCTTTACAGCTTATTGATTTCACGGCTAACCGTAAACTCGGTTGAAGTAACATAACGTTCCATATCTTGTAAACGTATATCAACACGTCCCAAACGGTCTTTTAAATCTTGTAAAGCACGACGTGGTGGCTCACCTTTTTGCCATACTTTAAATTTTACTTCAAGAGGATCTTCGTGTTTTGCCGCATCAGTTTTGCTTTGTGCATTGGCAGGTTTTTTATCTAAAATAAACCACGCTGCGATGTAAGCCACAACAAACAACGGGCCACCAGCTAGTAACACTGCCGTTACTACGATAATACGTACTAACCACAATTCCATATTGAAATAATCACTGAGCCCTGCACATACACCGGCTATTTTACCACGTGCTGGATCTCTTAGCAGTTCACGTTTAGCACTCATACCTTACGCCTCCACTGTGGGGCCTCTTGATCAAGTAGTGCTTCTAAAGTTTCTACTCGGTCAGCCATTTTATCTGCTTTTTGAGCAAGCTCAAGTAACTGGCGGTGTTCGTGTTCGCTCAAGCCTTGGCTTACTTGCTTTTTACTTCGGTAATGTAAAATTAACCAAAGGGGTGCTACCACAACCATAAAAATGATAATTGGAGCAACAAACACTTCTGCATCAAACATAACCCTCTCCTACACATCCATTAATTTATCAAGCATAGGGGGATGACTCCCCCTTTATTTATTATCTTTATTTATCAGCAAGCTTCTTTTTAAGTGCTGCTAATTCATCATCGATTTTTTCGTTTTGCTGTAACTCAGCAATTTCATCAGCCAATGACTTTTTGCCTAAGTCGTACGATTCTACTTGTGATTCTAGTCCATCAATCTTAGTTTCGTAGCGCTCAAAGCGATTTAATGCATCTTCAACTTTAGAGCTGTCTAATGCTTTTTTCACCTCTAGGCGTGACTCAGCTGAGCGTTGACGTAAAATAATCGCTTTTTGACGTGCTTTTGCATCCGCTAACTTGTCTTGTAGCGTACTTACTTCCTGTTGCAGCTTATCAATGTGAGATTCTATGTGACTGAGTTCATCTTCAACAGCAGCAACCGCTTGTGCTGACTTTTGCTTTTCAAGCAATGCAGCACGGGCTAGATCATCACGGTCTTTGCTCAATGCCAGCTCGGCTTTATCTTGCCATTGAGCGACTTGCTCTTTTAATGTATCGACACGACGTACTAATTCTTTTTTCTCTGCTAATGTTTTCGCAGAGGTTGAACGTACTTCAACTAATGTGTCTTCCATCTCTTGGATGATCAGACGTACCATTTTTTCAGGATCTTCTGCTTTATCTAAAATGGCATTGATATTAGAATTAACAATATCTGCAAAACGCGAAAAAATTCCCATAACATTTACCTCTGTAGTGTTTAACTTAATTGGTCTGCTGTTACTGTTACAATATGCTTGCCAACTTTATAAAACATAAAATACAGTAATATTTTCATAATGTTAAACTAAAAATACAAATTCCTTTAGTTCTCCCTAATTATGAAATACACTAACTGTTAGTAAAAATGACTAAGAGTTAGGGAATATGAGCCAATTTCGCCAACAAGATAATTTACTCGGCCAATCAGACAGCTTTTTAGCGGTACTTGATCAAGTTTCACAGCTGGCAAGTTTAGATAAACCAGTACTGATTATTGGTGAACGTGGCACAGGTAAAGAACTGATCGCCGCCCGTTTACACTTTTTATCAAAGCGCTGGGAGCAAAGCTACATTAAGCTCAACTGCGCGGCACTTAACGAAAACTTGCTTGAAAGCGAATTGTTTGGCCATGAAAGTGGTGCCTTTACCGGCGCAAGTAAACGCCACGAAGGACGGTTTGAACGTGCCAATGCCGGTACGCTATTTTTAGACGAACTAGCAAATACCTCTGCCATGGTGCAAGAAAAACTATTACGGGTAATTGAATACGGTGAATTTGAGCGAGTCGGTGGCAAACAAACCGTCAAGGTCGATACTCGCTTAGTCTGCGCAACCAATGAAGACCTTCCTTATTTAGCCGAGCAAGGTGAATTTAGAAGCGATTTACTCGACAGGCTCGCATTTGATGTAATCACTTTACCACCACTGCGCGAACGTCAGGAAGACATCATGTTACTCGCTGAGCAATTTGCGATGAATATGGCCCGTGATTTGGACTGGCAACTATTCAGTGGTTTCACCCGCAGTGCTGTGGAAATACTGCAAGGGCATGATTGGCCTGGTAATATACGTGAACTTAAAAATGTCGTGGAACGAAGCTTATATCGCCATGGCAGTGAACATATTCCCGTTCACCAGATTATTTTAGACCCATTTGAAAGCCGCTTTAGACCTAAGCAACGAATTAAAAAACTCCCCTCTACAGCCGTAGAAGCAGCTCCTGTTGCAGTTGTCGCCAATGAACCGATAGTTGCAACAAGTACCCCGCAATTTCAGTTTCCATGTAGCTTAAAAGACCTCTCAAATGAATTTGAAATTGATTTAATAAAAAAAGCGCTAGAATATAGTCAATTTAATCAAAAGAAAACTGCAGAAGTACTTGGTTTAACGTATCATCAACTACGAGGCTATTTGAAAAAATACAACTTGTTAGATCAACAATAATAGTCAGAGGCTAAACGAGTGTATAAATTATTACTTGGTATCTTAACGGTATGCCTAACGGGTTGCTTAGATACCAAAGAAAAAACACTAGAAGAAAAGAATCAGGGCTTAGTTTATTGCGCTGAGGCTAACCCTGTGTCGTTCAATCCCCAAGTGACGACCACAGGTTCGACGATCGATATTATTGCAAATCAATTGTATGACCGTTTGATCAGTATCGATCCCGTGACCGCTGAATTTAAAAGTGAACTGGCCACTGACTGGAAAATAAGTAAAGACGGCAAGTCAGTTACCTTTACCTTGCGCAAAGGAGTGAAGTTTCATACTACTGCATACTTTACCCCAAGCAGAGAGTTTAACGCTGATGATGTAATCTTTACCTTTAGCCGTTTATTCGATGTGTATAATCCTTATCACTTTGTTGGGGATGCCAATTACCCTTATTTTCAAAGTGTCGGCATTGACCAGCTAATTCGGCAAATTGTTCGCGTGTCCGACTACCAAGTGCGCTTTGAATTATTTAATGCCGAAAGCAGCTTTTTAGCCAATATGGCAACTGATTTTGCAGTGGTTTTGTCTCGCGAATATGCCATGCAATTAAAACAGCGCGACCAAGTTAATCTTTTTGATCAATACCCTGTTGGTACTGGCCCCTATGTTTATAAAGAGTATCGGCGCGATCACTTAGTACGCTATTATCGTAATCCTGACTATTGGAAACACCATGTAGTGCTGGAGCAGTTGGTTTACGACATCACCCCAAATGGCACCACCCGAATTGCAAAAATGCTCACTAAAGAGTGTGATGTAACCGCACACCCAAGTAGCGCACAGTTAAGTATTTTAGCCCAACGCGACGACATTAACGTACAAAAAGAAACCAATCTTAATGTAGGTTATTGGGCGTTTAATACCGAGCGCCC
Source organism: Pseudoalteromonas sp. SR44-8 (assembly GCF_014163635.1). Classification (NCBI taxonomy): domain Bacteria; kingdom Pseudomonadati; phylum Pseudomonadota; class Gammaproteobacteria; order Alteromonadales; family Pseudoalteromonadaceae; genus Pseudoalteromonas; species Pseudoalteromonas sp. SR44-8. The sequence goes on along the minus strand of NZ_JACJDS010000050.1, from coordinate 14,210 downwards.
ACCATTTGACGATTTAAGAGTACGCCAAGCACTGGCCCATGCCATTGACGTTGAAAAAATCATGCAAGCAGTTTATTACGGCAACGGTATTCGTGCGCAATCGTTATTACCGCCAACATCATGGGCATATCAACCACAAGCTAAACTACCCGGATTTAACCCTGATCTAGCTAAAAAACTGTTGATTGAGGCTGGCCTTCCTAATGGCTTTGATATGACCATTTGGGCTATGCCAGTGAGCCGAATTTATAATCCTAACGCACGTAAAATGGCCGAGCTAATGCAAAGCGATTTACGAAAAATTGGTGTAAACGTCAGTATCGTTGAGTATGAGTGGAACACCTTTATTCAACGCATAGGTGAACACCGACATGACAGCGTGTTATTAGGTTGGGCTGCAGATACACCGGATCCAGATAACTTTTTTAGCCCGCTACTCAGTTGTACAGCGGCATTTAGTGGTAAAAACCCTGCGAATTGGTGTGATCCTGAGTTTGACTTACTCTTGACACAAGCGCTTGATACCACCGATTTAGCCAAACGAAAAGCCTATTATCAACAAGCACAAGCGATGATAGTGCGTGAACTACCTTTATTACCACTTGCCCACGGTATGCGTTTTCAAGCAAGTAGTGCCGATGTAGAAGGTATTCCACTTGGCCCATTTGGCGCAATTTCCTTAGCCAACGCGAGGAAAAAATAATGGTGTTAAATTATATTTTACGCCGTTTAGGCTTACTGTTATTTATGATGTTTACCTTGAGTGTATTTACATTTTCACTCAGTTATTTATTTCCCGGCGATCCGCTTAGTAATTTAAGTGGTATCAGTAATACCAGTTTTTCACAAACCAGTGAACTACAAGAAAAATATCACTTTAACGATAATTATTTAATGCAATATTTTGCTTTTATTGCGCGTATTGTGCAAGGCGACTGGGGCGTGTCGTTCGCTTCGGGCGACAGCGTATTTACTCATATTATCGAGCTATTCCCAGCCACGTTAGAGCTGAGTATTTATGCGTTAATTATTTCTGTTGTGGTTGGCGTTCCGGCAGGTATCTTGGCGGCGGCCTATCATCGGCGCTGGCCAGATAAACTGGTTAACTCCACAACGTTAGTGGGCTACTCAATGCCGGTATTTTGGTTAGCTTTGCTGCTGATCATGGTGTTCTCATTACAACTAGGTTGGTTCCCGATGTCAGGGCGAATGGGCTTACTGTACGAGATCCCCTCCCAAACTGGCTTTATTTTGATTGATATTGTATTAGCAGACTTTCCTTATTCTGGTCTGGCTATGCTTGATGCTCTGCATCATTTAACCCTGCCGACCATTGTTCTGGCAATGTACCCAACCACTGTATTAGTGCGCTTTACACGAGAGTCAATGTTGCATGTGCTTGAGCAAAGTTTTATTAAAACTGCCCGAGCCAAAGGCTTAAACCGTGCCCAATTAATTATGCATCATGCCTTACGTAATGCCTTATTACCGGTTATAAAACAAATTGGTTTGCAGTTTAGTACCTTGATCACTCTGGCGATGATCACCGAGGTGATTTTTTCATGGCCAGGTGTTGGCCGTTGGTTAATTGATAGTATTTATCAACGAGACTACCCTGCTATTCAAGGTGGCTTATTAGCGGTATCGATGTTTGTAATTCTGGCGACTATTATTGCAGAATTAACCTATACCTTGTTCGACCCGCTGTCACGGAATCAAGCGCATGGCAAAGTTTAATTTATTTTCAGAAGAGTCAAACAAATCGCCATTAGCGCGATTTTGGCGCAAATTTAAATCCAATCATCCTGCCTTAGTGGGGTTATGGATTTTTATCGCCTTTGCTATTTTAGCTGCGGCTGCACCACTGATTGCACCATATGGGGTAAACCAGCAACACAGTGATGCGTTACTTATTCCTCCATCGTGGCATGAAATGGGCGATGTACGTTTTATACTCGGTACTGACGACTTAGGTCGCGATGTACTCTCACGGCTTATGAATGGCGCAACTTATACCTTTGGCTTATCAGTCATTGCTGCGCTGATCACCACCATCATAGGTGTGTTAGTAGGCACATTTGCCGGCATTAGCCGAGGTATTCGCTCAAGCTTTTTAAATCATCTACTTGATATAACCTTATCAATACCGTCTTTATTATTAGCGATTATTATTATTGCGATATTAGGCCCAGGCCTGATGAATACCGTGTGGGCAATTATTTTAGCGCTATTACCGCAATTTATTCACTCGGTGCGTAACCTCATCGTCACTGAGCTTAATAAAGATTACATTACTGCATTTAAACTTGATGGCGCATCGAACTGGCATATTCTCTCCAGAGGGATTTTTCCAAATATTTATGAGCATATTGTGGTTATTTTTACTATGGCATTATCAACCGCTATTTTAGATATTTCCGCTTTGGGCTTTTTAAAACTAGGGGCACAACCACCAACCACAGAGTGGGGTGCAATTTTAGCTGAAAATCTGGGTTTAATTTATTTAGCACCTTGGACCGTTGGCTTGCCTGGGGTATTACTCTTTTTAGCGGTGCTGTCGACCAACTTAGTGGGCGACGGGCTACGCCAAGTGCTCAAAGCACGTAAGGCTGACTAAATGCAATTACTTGATATACGAAATCTGACCATAGAGCTGCGCACCTCTGATACCGTTATTCGCGCCGTAGATAGAGTGAACTTGAGCCTCAAAGAAGGTGAAGTACATGCATTAGTGGGCGAATCTGGCTCAGGTAAAAGCTTAATTGCTAAAGCCATTGTGGGTGTATTAAATAAACGCTGGCACATCACCGCCGACCGTATGCATTGGCGCGGTGTGGATCTAATGCGCTTATCAAGCGAACAACGGCGTAAAATTGTAGGCAGTGACATCGCAATGATTTATCAAGATCCTAGTCGTTGTCTTGATCCTACCGCAAAAATATTTGAGCAAATAGCCGAAACGCTCCCAGAAATAACAGGCTCCGGGTTTTTCTTAAAGCGAAACCGTGAACGTAAGGACCGAGTAAAAGCGCTGATCCACAAAGTGGGCATTAAAGATCACGAAAAAGTACTATCGAGCTACCCTCACGAGCTCTCAGAAGGCGTTTGTCAAAAGGTCATGATTGCTATGGCCATTGCTCGTACACCTAAGTTACTGATTGCCGATGAGCCAACTACAGCTCTTGAAAGTACCACACGAGCACAGGTATTCCGGTTATTAAAAAGTTTAAATCAACTTAAAAACATGTCAATTTTAATGATCTCCCATGAACTTGAAGAAATCATTAATTGGTCTCATTGTATGCATGTACTTTACTGCGGACAAATGGTTGAAGCAGGCCCAACCCAGCGTATTTTTGCCCAGCCTCGCCATCCTTATACGCAAGCATTATTAAAAAGCTTACCGGATTATGAGCAAGGGCTTGCCCATAAAGAACCTTTTTATGCACTAAAAGGTACAATCCCAACCTTGCAGCATTTGCCTATAGGCTGTCGCCTTGGTCCTCGCTGTCCGCAGGCACAAAAAGCTTGTGTAGTAACACCGCCTTTAACTAAACAACATGGTCATAGTTATGCGTGTCATTTCCCTCTCATTAAGGTGATGAAATAATGCAACCTCTGTTAAAAGTGCAAGCCTTGTCAAAAAGCTTTAACCTGCGTGCTGGGTTATTTTCACGTAAGCGTTTTGAGGTATTAAAAAACATCTCGTTTTGTTTAGAGCAAGGTGAAACACTGGCTATTATTGGCGAAACTGGCTCTGGTAAAAGTACCCTAGCAAAATTACTCGCTGGAGCAGACAGCGCAGATGCTGGGCAAATCCTACTCGATGGCAACATCATCGAAAACAAAGGCGTTCGCGATCAGCAATGCCGCCATATTAGAATGATTTTTCAAGACTCCGAAGCCTCGCTAAACCCAGGTTTAACGATCGGCGATATGCTCGACGATTGCCTGCAATATAATACTTCTTTGGATAAAGTAACTCGCGCTGAAAAAATCACCGCAACACTGTCTAAAGTAGGTTTATTAAACGACCATCAGTATTACTACCCACATATGTTTAGTGGCGGTCAGCTGCAACGTGTCGCTCTAGCACGTGCATTAATACTCGACCCTAAGGTTGTAGTACTTGATGAAGCATTATCATCTCTGGACCCTTCTGTACGCGCACAAACCGTCAACCTGCTACTCAAGCTTCAACAGGACACGGGTCTCAGTTATATCTTGATCACTCACCACTTAAGTTTAGTACGCCACATCAGCGATCAACTTGTAGTACTCGATCACGGTGAAATTGTTGAATACGGTAGAACAGAGGATGTATTCCAAAAGCCACAATCAAAAGTCACTCAGAAGTTGCTAAGTTGCTGAAGGTAGAACTTTAAGCGGTAAGTTTTAGCGAAAAGAATTGTATAGGTGCTAGATTCTAGGAAAAGCCAGAGTAGCTCGGCATTAAATTTATCGCGTTGGTTGGCTTGATAGCAACGAAACCCAAACTGCTAAAAGCGAACATATAACAAGTCACTTTAATGCCCGTTCATGGCACAAAAATGTCTAATCTCTAACTCTTTTGTGAGTATTTAATATCTTCTTCTAAGCGTAACGTTTCTTAACCTCTTTGTGAATAATTAAAACAACCGACAATGCAAAGTTTTGATATATAGCAATAAAATATTTTTATGCCGTTACTCAATGGTATAAGCGCGAGATGTCCCGCGCAGAAACAGAAATATACCCGTTAAGCCGGTTGAATTAATGATTCAACAATTTTTAACGCTTTAATTTCATTTTCATCGGTAATACCATCAGCTTCAATGACTTGTTTAAGCAGCTCTAATACAAACTCCCTCATGGATTGATCGACAATATGTGTCATTCGATGCTGAATAAATGACTCGATGTCACCACTTTGCACTGCCAAAACACATTTGCTTGTCATATCAATTATATAGTTATCAAGAGCAATGACAGAATTCCACTCAATTTTATGTGCCCAGGTTTCGACGACTCTCAACTCTTCTTGTGCAATAGAGCCATCAACAGCGACAAATAATAACGCAAGGTCTAACAGTGATTCTTTTTGTAACTGTTCAACACAGATACCCATATCAAAGTTATTTAATAACTGCTCGAATTTCATGATGTTCCCTTAATAATATAGAGGTAATGCTATTGAGCTTATACTAAGTCTGCTAAAAAGTAATCAAAATAGGTTCGGTAGATTGGGGGGGGAATTTATTTATACTTGAACTCAGATATCTGCCTGTTAAAAAATAAAAAAAGGCGCCAATGGCGCCTTTTCATTATTTAATTAAGCATTACTCTGTGGCGGCTTGCGCTTTAGGTAAGTTTAATTCTGCATTTGCTTTTAAAGCTTCAATGAATACCATGTAGTTTTTGTTAACTTGGGCCATAGTAATATTTTGCTTAAGCTGTGCGTCAATTTCGCCTTCAACAGTAGCGTTAGTCACTGTTTTAAGTGCTACGATTGCCGCGTCACCGTTGTTTAGGTCAACTTTTTCAACTACTGGTGTGTCAGTTGGGTGTGCCATTTTAAAGGCATGTTGAACGATTGCAGGCGAAACAGTGTAAGCTTGACGGGTTAGTGCCGCTTCTTGACGAAGTTCTAAGCTTTGCTCAGTTACTAGGTCATTTAAGCTCTTGCCAGCTTCAATCTCAGCATACAGCGTTGTTGCTTTTTCTTTCGCAAGCTCTGATGCTTTTTCACTAACTAAACGTGCTTTAATTTGCTCTGATACATCAGCAAGTGCTTTTGTTGCAGCTGGTACATGCTCTTTAACACGCACTAACACAACATGCTCATCGCCCACTTCGATAACCTCAGAGTTCATTTTATCTTCAAGCACATCTGGTGAGAAGATTGCAGCTAATACCGCTGGTGTATTAAGCGGCGCAGGTAGAGAATTACGGTCAACTAATGCTGTTGTTTGTACTTCAACACCGGCAACTTCTGCAGCATCAACTAAGGTATCTGAAATTTCAAATGCAATAGCGCCCATTTCTGTTTGCTTTTCATAGAATGCATTTACTTTTTCAGTACGCTCAAGCTCAGCACGTAAATCAGCTTTAACAGTGTCATACGCTTTTACTTGTTGGCTCTGAATATCAGTTAACTGAATAATATGGTAACCAAACTCAGATTGTACAACGTCTGAAAAATCCCCTTTGTTTGCCAATGCGAATGCCGCATCTTCAAAAGCAGGATCCATCATGTCACGTTCGATCCAATCTAAATCACCGCCCATTTCAGCACTAACGATATCATCAGATGATGATTCTGCTAACGCTGCAAAGTCACCGCCTTGTTGTAATTGTGCTAACAAGTCTTCTGCTTTGGCTTTTGCTGCATCATCGTCTTCACTGTTATCAATTAAGATATGCGACACACGGCGTTTTTCAGGTTCGGCGTATTGTGCTTTGTTTTGATCATAATATGCTTTAACGTCAGCTTCGCTAACATGAGTTTCAAGTGTTAGGTTAGCTGCATTTAAATCAATGTAGTTTACTGATACTTGCTCAGGCGCTAAAAACTGCGACATATTTAGGTCATAGTAATCGGCAATTTCTTGCTCTGTTACCGTCACGTTTTGCTGTAAAGACTCTTTGCTGATCACGACATAGTCAATACTACGCGTTTGCTGTTGTAGCGCAACGGCATTAGCCAATTCGCTATTTAGAGCGAAATCGGTGCCTGCAACCGCTGAAATTAGCTGGCTTCGGGTCATTTCTTCACGTAAATATTCACGAAATGCGTCAGGTTGGAAGTTCATTTGACGGATAACTTGTAAGTAACGATCGTTGTTAAATTGCCCGCCAATTTGGAAGTATGGCAATTCTAAAATCGCTTTACGAACACTGTCGTCACTAACACGTAAACCAAGTTCGGCCGCTAGTTGAGTTTGCAATTCTTGTTGTACTAGACGGTCAACGACGCCTTGACGAATTTGTGCCATGTAATTTGGATCAGCAGCAATTTGTGCAAAGTATTCGCCAAATTGTTGCTCTAAACGTGCACGTTCATTTTGGAACGCACGGCTAAACTCGGTTTGGCTAATTTTAACTCCATTTACTTCAGCTACGGGCTGCTCTGTGGTTTGACCTAAGTAACCACCGATCCCTGCTAAGGCAAAAGATAAAATCACCGCGCCTAAAATAATTTTAGCTACCGGTCCTTGTGAACCTTCTCTGATTTTCTCAAGCATTTATTTATCTCTATTCTATTCGAGGCAGAAATCGCCTTGCTTATGTAAAAAAAGCGTATCTTACCAGATACGCTTTTTTACTTGAAGCAGTTGGCGAGAAAGAACGTTAATTAAGCTGTAAAAGCGATTAACTTCTTACACTACCAAACTAACTCACTAAAGAGCAGTGATTAGCTGTTACATGCATCTTTAAGCGCTTTACCTGCTTTAAAAGCTGGGATAGTCGCTGCAGCGATTTGAATTGTTTCGCCTGTTTGTGGGTTACGGCCTGAACGTGCAGCACGTTCACGTACTGAGAAAGTACCGAAACCAACCAATGCTACTGAATCGCCATCTTTAAGAGCGCCAGAAACAGCCTCGATGAATGAATCAAGTGCACGACCCGCAGCCGCTTTAGAAATGTCAGCATCAGCTGCGATTTGATCGATTAATTGAGATTTATTCACAATATCATCCTCTTTCATTGTTATTATCAAGAGCGATTGTTTTTTAAACTAACATCACTATTTTGAAAATTTTAGAGCAAACTTTTTCATGCTCATACGATTGTAATTTTTCTTCAGCCTAGGCCACATAAGGCCTCGGCTTGAAAACCAGTGCTTAACTTATCATACCATCTAGATTTGAAAAGCCCTTTAAAGCACTTTTTTTCGCTTTTTTACTGGTTTTTTGATGTTTCGACTGAAAAACTCTCAACTGGGTGTACTAAAGCCAGTTTTAAAACCTCATCAATCCACGTAACTGGGTGAATATCAAGTCCTGCCAATACATTGTCAGGGATCTCTTTTAAGTCACGTTCGTTAATTTTTGGAATAATGACCGTTTTAATTCCACCGCGATGAGCCGCTAATAGTTTCTCTTTTAAGCCACCAATAGGTAATACTTCACCACGTAAGGTGATTTCACCCGTCATCGCCACATCAGCACGTACCGGGTTACCTGTAAGACTTGATACCAAACCTGTGACCATCGCGGCGCCAGCACTTGGGCCATCTTTTGGAGTTGCCCCCTCAGGTACGTGAACGTGAATATCACGTTTTTCGTAAAAATCACTGTTAATACGAAATGCATCAGCGCGATTACGTACAACTGTCATAGCTGCTTGAATCGACTCTTGCATTACATCGCCTAGTGACCCGGTGTAGCTTAGTTTACCTTTGCCTGGTACTGCGGCACATTCGATGGTCAGCAAATCACCGCCCACTTCAGTCCACGCTAAACCTGTAACTTGGCCAATGCGATCGCCGTCTTCAGCTTTACCATAATCATAGCGCTGCACACCTAAGAAATCTTCAAGGTTGTCAGCGTTAATAGTGACTGTTTTAGTGCCTTTTTCAAGCAAGATATTCTTCACCGCTTTACGGCATAACTTAGATATTTCGCGTTCTAAGTTACGTACGCCCGCTTCACGGGTGTAATAACGAATAATGCCGATGATTGCACTGTCTTCGATGATTAATTCGCCATCTTTTAAGCCATTGCGTTTAACTTGTTTAACAATTAAATGCTCTTTGGCAATATTCAGCTTTTCATCTTCGGTATAACCCGATAACCGGATCACTTCCATCCGATCCAATAACGGACCAGGAATGTTAAAGCTGTTTGATGTAGCAACAAACATTACGTCAGATAAGTCATAATCGACTTCTAAGTAATGATCCGCAAAATGGCTATTTTGCTCAGGATCAAGTACTTCTAGCAGTGCCGATGCAGGATCGCCACGCATATCAGATGACATTTTATCGATTTCATCTAACAAAAATAATGGATTTTTAACGCCCACTTTACTCATGTTTTGAATCAACTTACCTGGCATTGAACCTATGTAAGTACGACGGTGACCACGAATTTCTGCTTCATCACGAACACCACCTAATGCCATACGAATATACTTACGCCCTGTAGAGCGAGCAATCGATTGACCTAATGACGTTTTACCAACACCCGGTGGACCCACAAGGCACAAAATTGGCCCTTTGAGTTTATTGGTACGCTGTTGCACGGCGAGATATTCAATGATGCGTTCTTTGACTTTATCAAGACCATGATGGTCGCTGTCTAAAATCTTTTGTGCGCCCGCTAAGTCTTTTTTCACTTTCGAACGTTTTTTCCATGGCACATTAATTAATGTGTCTATGTATGAACGCACAACCGTGGCTTCTGCCGACATCGGCGACATCATTTTAAGCTTAGCAAGTTCAGAGTTCGCTTTTTCTTGCGCGTCATTGCTCATACCTGATTCTTCAATGCGCTTTTTCAGTGCTTCGAATTCATCTGGTACGTCGTCAAGCTCGCCTAATTCTTTTTGAATGGCTTTCATTTGCTCATTGAGGTAATACTCACGTTGCGACTTTTCCATCTGCTTTTTAACGCGGGTACGAATTTTTTTCTCAACTTGCAATAAATCTATTTCACCTTCCATCAACGCCATTAAATATTCAAGACGTTCTGTAACATTGGTGATTTCGAGTACTTTTTGCTTTTCAGGCACTTTCAGCGGCATGTGCGCTGCCATCGTATCGGCAAGGCGCGGCGCTTCATCAATGCCACTGACCGAGGTTAACACCTCTGGTGGTATTTTTTTATTTAGCTTTACATAGCCTTCAAACTGACTGATGGCACTGCGAATAAATACATCTTGCTCTTGCTCATCGATTTCTTCTGAACCAATAAACTGCGCATTAGCAACAAAAAAGTCTTCATTATCAATAAAGCTTTCTAGTTTTGCTCGCTGTGTGCCTTCAACCAGTACTTTGACTGTGCCATCAGGTAGTTTAAGCAATTGTAATACCGTGGCTATGGTACCAACACGGTAAATATCATCTTGCTCAGGCTCATCCACGGTCGCGTCTTTTTGCGCAACAAGGAAAATTTGTTTGTCTTTATCCATTGCCGCTTCAAGGCATTTTATTGATTTTTCACGGCCTACAAAAAGCGGGATCACCATGTGCGGATATACCACGACATCGCGCAGTGCTAGCACCGGGATTTCGACTCGATCTGTTCTCTCAAGCGTCATTATTTTTCTCTTCGCTCTTCATTTATTTTAAAGATTACTCAAGTATATGGGGATAACCTAAGTAAAGTTCAACAATTTAACGCAACTGGATTAAATAAATTATAAAAAAAGGAGCACTAGGCTCCTTTTTATTATCAAAATGAGTAAATTTTACTCAGACGCTGCTTTATCTTGGCTAGCGCTTTGATAAATCAAAATAGGATCTGATTCACCTTTGATCACGGTTTCGTCAATCACTACTTTGCTGACGTTTTCCATTGAAGGAAGTTCGTACATAGTATCAAGTAACACCGCTTCAACGATTGAACGAAGACCACGGGCACCTGTTTTACGCTCCATCGCTTTATGAGCGATAGCACGCAGTGCGTCATCACGGAATTCAAGTTCAACGTCTTCCATACCAAATAATGCGCCGTACTGTTTCGTTAAGGCGTTTTTAGGCTCATTTAATATTTGCACTAAAGCCGACTCATCGAGTTCAGTTAAGGTTGCCACAACAGGTAAACGACCGATGAATTCTGGGATCAAACCATATTTCACTAAATCTTCTGGCTCAACATCTTTAAATGTTTCACTTAAAGAACGGCTCGCCGCAGATTCTTTTACGTTAACCCCAAAACCGATACCGGTATTTTTATGGCTACGCTGCTCAATCACTTTATCAAGACCAGAAAATGCGCCACCACAGATGAATAAGATTTTAGAGGTGTCTACCTGTAAAAACTCTTGCTGTGGGTGTTTACGTCCGCCTTGTGGTGGCACAGATGCCACAGTACCTTCAATTAGTTTAAGCAGTGCTTGTTGCACGCCCTCACCAGATACATCACGAGTGATCGACGGGTTATCAGATTTACGTGAAATTTTGTCAATCTCATCAATGTAAACAATACCACGTTGCGCTTTTTCTACATCGTAATCACATTTTTGTAGCAACTTTTGAATGATGTTTTCAACATCTTCGCCCACATAACCAGCTTCAGTTAGTGTGGTTGCATCGGCCATTGTAAACGGCACATCTAATAAACGCGCTAACGTTTCAGCTAATAATGTTTTACCACTGCCGGTTGGGCCAATAAGTAAGATATTACTTTTGCCTAACTCAATATCCGTTTTACCGGTTTGATTACGCAAACGTTTGTAGTGATTGTAAACCGCTACTGACAGTACTTTTTTGGCGTGATCTTGACCAATAACATAATCATCTAAATGATTACGAATTTCTTTTGGTGCAGGCAGTTTATCAGAGGTATTGTGCTTTGGCGCAATGTCTTTGATCTCTTCCCTGATAATGTCGTTGCATAGCTCAACACATTCATCACAAATGTATACTGAAGGGCCAGCAATTAACTTACGAACTTCATGCTGGCTTTTGCCACAAAAAGAGCAGTATAACAATTTATTACTTTTGTCGCCGTCTGTAGGAGTGTCAGACATTCAGCTACCTCATCTTATTCGTTGGCTGCCAAACTACTTAGCAGCTATTTTAATACGCTTAACTATACCAAAAAATATTGGTTTTCACAGTGTAAACAGCTCAAGCTAGCACCGTTAGTTACCAGCTTGTATTTGTTACTTGCTGTCGCGACTAGTAAATACCGCATCAACTAAACCATAATCAACAGCTTGGCTGGCGCTCATGAAGTTATCACGGTCTGTATCTTTTGAAATCACATCTAATGGTTGGCCGGTATGCTCTGCCATTAAACGGTTTAGTTTATCTTTAATAGACAAAATTTCTTTGGCGTGTATTTCAAAATCAGATGCTTGACCTTGGAAACCGCCTAATGGTTGGTGGATCATCACGCGTGAATTAGGTAAACAATAACGTTTACCTTTTGCACCAGCAGTCAATAAAAATGCCCCCATGCTCGCCGCTTGGCCAACACAAATAGTGCTTACATCTGGTTTAATGAAGTTCATAGTGTCATAAATCGCCATACCCGCAGTCACTGAACCGCCCGGCGAATTAATATATAAAAAGATATCTTTTTCTGGGTTTTCTGATTCTAAAAATAGCATTTGCGCTAAGATCAGATTAGCCATGTTGTCTTCAACTTGACCTGTTAAAAAAATGATTCGCTCTTTTAATAGTCTCGAATAAATATCATACGAGCGCTCGCCTTTCGCTGTTTGTTCAACAACCATAGGTACTAATGCATTGAGTGGATCTGTAATACCAGTGTTCATATTTATCTAATTCCTTATGCGCTTATACTTATCCTTATTATAAGGAAGCATAGTTATTTTTTGGCGAAATTGAAGGCCACAAACTAAAATGGCTCGGGCACACTGCATAATACAGAGTAACACGAGCCATTTAATCGTTAGCGAGGGCTTAAGTCAATGACTTATTAAGCACCTTGCTGTGGATTCATGATGTCATCAAATGCTTTTTCAACGTCAGTCACATTTGCTTTAGCTAAAATAGCTTCAACAGCTTGCTCTTCCATTGCTACATTACGCATTTGTTGCATAAGTTGATCATTTGCTTTGTAGTATTCTACAACTTCAGTTGGATCTTCGTATGCAGAAGCCACTGTTGCAATTAATGCTTCAACTTTTGAATCATCAACTTTGATCTCGTTCGCTTTAATTACTTCACCTAATAATAGGCCAGTCTTAACGCGTGTTACTGCTTGTTCATGGAACAATTCTGCTGGAAGCTCAGGCATGTTTTTAGCGTCGCCACCAAAACGTTGTGCAGCTTGTTGACGTAGTGCATCAATTTCTTGATCTACTAGGGCTTTAGGCACTTCGATTTCGTTGTTAGCTAAAAGACCTTTAATTGCTTGGTCTTTCACGTTAGCTTTAACCGCTTGGTCAAGTTCACGTGTCATGTTCTTTTTAACTTCTTCTTTAAGAGCGTCAACACCGCCTTCAGTTACACCAAACTTAGTTGCGAATTCTTCGCTAAGTTCAGGTAGCTCTTGCGCTTCAACTTTCTTCACTGTGATAGTGAATTGAGCTGCTTTGCCTTTAAGATTTTCAGCATGGTAATCTTCAGGGAAAGTTACGTCAGAAACAACTTCCTCGCCTGCTTTTTTACCTACGATGTTATCTTCAAAACCTGGGATCATACGACCTTGACCAAGTTCTAATGGGAAGTCTTCAGCTTTTCCGCCTTCGAATACTTCACCGTCGATAGTACCTACGAAATCAACCGTTACACGGTCTTTTTCGCCAGCAGCCACATCAACTTCAGCCCATGATGCATGTTGCTTACGAAGTGTTTCTAGCATGTTTGCTAAATCTTCATCAGTAACTGATACAGCTGGTTTTTCTACAGTAATTTTATCTAAACCTTGAACTTCAACTTCAGGGTAAACTTCAAATGTTGCTGAGAACTCTAAATCTTTACCCGCTTCAAGTGCTTTAGGAGCAAATGTTGGTGCGCCAGCTGGGTTAATTTTTTCAGAAACGATTGCTTCGATGTAATTACGTTGCATTAATTCACCAGCAACTTCCTGACGAACTGCGCCACCGTAACGTTTGTTGATTACAGACGTTGGTACTTTACCAGGACGGAAACCATCAATACGCTGGGTTTTAGACAGTTGTTGTAAGCGTTTTTTTACTTCGGTCTCAACGTTCTCTGCAGGAACGGTGATGGTCAGACGGCGCTCAAGGCCTTGAGTCGTCTCAACAGAAACTTGCATGATATACCTCAATCTTCAATTTTGGCGACTGTTCGCCTTCCTTACAAACACGGTAATCACTATGCGTTTTGGCACGTTTAAAGTCATTTAAGCGACTTATCAACCCCATCTTCACTATAAGATACCAATGCTGCTCTGCCCTTCGGGCACTATGTTAAACAATAGACGCGGCATTATAACCTAATATTTATGATAGTCGAGTCTAGGGGGCAATTATTTGGTCAGATAGCGGATTAAGCAAGCATAGCGAATGAAAAGTAGACGTTTTAGCTATCAGCTATCAGCTATCAGCTATCAGCTATCAGCTATCAG
>NZ_JACJDS010000004.1:145953-184305 GCF_014163635.1 Pseudoalteromonas sp. SR44-8 | reverse complement strand
AACTTATTAATAAAAATGTTAGCATTCATTTGAAGCTCTTTTCTTGATTCTGTGGTTTGTGTGGTAACAACCATTTGATCATGAATTGAGCTTCAACTCAATTTCTTAAGATCTTACCTATGACTCAATACTAAAGGCGCGTTGGAATAGGGAGTTGCCATTTATTTAAAATTTGTTGGTATTCACCGCTTTCTTTTATCGCGTTTAATCTATCAGTAATAATTTTCGCTGTTTGCGGGTTAAGCTGCTTACTTGCTGCAAAGTGAAGAGAAGAAGGTAGCTCATCTAAATGTATACGCTTAGTAATTAAGCTTGGGTCGAGCCCTGCTCGCTTTAACTCGTTTTCAAGGGTGAGGGTGTTAGTCACCACAAAATCGATACGATTTTTATACAGCATTCTCCATAGCTGCTGGTAGTAACTCACTAAGACTAGATTCTCACTTTCAGTAAAGCCCTGAGCTTCTAAATAAGCTTGTGCAGAATAACCGCGAATAGTGGCTACTTTGTATTCTTTGGCAAAGTTTAAGTGAATCACTTCATCGTTATGACTGCGTAAACTTACTAGGTATGCATCTGCAAAATACACTTTTCCCAGCCACTTAAACTGGCTGTTTCTGTTTGGCGTTTTTAACAGTGACAGCATGATGGCATTAGGATTAGCGTGTTGTTGTTGAAACATACGCGCCATCGGCATTATTTCAAATTTTGCTGTTAAAGCCGTGCCTTTTAATACTGCTTTAGCGATATCTACTAAGGCGCCCTGTGCTTCACCTTGAGGGTTTTTAAAATGATAAGGCGGTAAATCTTCAGCGATGAAGGTAACCGGGTTTGCGTGACAGACCGCACTATAAAAAACCAATACAAAAACAGTTAACATCATACGCAAACGCATAAATAATTGTCTTTAAAGCAATACATGAGGCTAGTGTAAATAAAATCAATAAAAAGGTACACGTTAAATGTGTGTTTTAGGTAATCAAATTGTTTAATTATTGTTTTTTATAAATTGACGAGGTGAGCATTGATACCAGCGCTTAAAGGCGCGATTAAAAGAGCTTTGCTCATTAAACCCCAACATAGTTGCAATACTGCTTAGCGGATAATGAGGAATATAAGTTAACAAACGGCGTTTTTGCTCTTGCTCAAGAAGATCACCAAAATTGGTGTTTTCTTGCTTTAGGTGGCGTTGCACTGTGCGCGGGGTCATATTTAAAGCACTAGCCGTTCTGATCAGTGAGCAGTCCTGCAAATCGTATTTAGCCATTAAAATATGATTAATTTTTTCTGTTAATAATTGCTGACTTTTAAACTGGGATAGCTGTTGCTCTGACATTTGCTTTAGCACAGCGTTAATCTGGGAGTTATCGGTTTTAAAAGGAAGGGTTAAGTAACTACTTGGAAACTCTACTTGATTAAAGTTAGCGCCAGCTTTTACTGGGCAATTAAACCATTGCGCTAATTGTTGTAACTCACTGTCTGAAAAATGTGCTGTAAAATAAACGCAACTAGGCGAAAGCTGAGGATTAAGCAGTTGGCGTATAACACTTACCCACGCGGTCATATTTCGTAATACGGCCTGTGGACTGCACTGTGGGTCTGCTAACCAGGTTACCTTGCAAAGTGTTTGTTGCTGTTCAAACTCAGCACGCCCTATGTTAGCCACTAAACTGTCGTAGCTCAGTAATGCAGTAATGGCACTGGCTAGATTAGTACTCGATTCAATTAAATACCCAAGTACACCAAAATCAGCGGTACGTATTTGTTTTCCTAATTCAAACCCGAATAAGGAGTCATTTAGCGTTTGCTGTGCATAACTAAGCAGCGCATTATAGCTTTTTAAGCTAATACGAGGCGCTAATTGTTGTGTTTGCTTATTTGTATATTCATCAAATTCAATGGCAGTTAGTATCTCTTGGCTATCTAATCCTGTGCTTTGAAGATAATCCAAACAGCTAGAAAAGTAATGATCGGCTAAGGTTTTCATTTGTCGCCTAAAGCTAAAAAATAGTCATCTAATCGCAAGTTTGCCATGCAATATTTTTATATGCTAGAGATCTATAAAAATAATAGGGGGCACACAATGATTGAGATAAACGTTAAACATAGTGTGGCAGCAACGCCTGAACAATTACGCACCTTATTATTAGCGCATGCTGATTTGGGGCGCTTTTTTAATGCGCAGTTTGAAGTGTTAACACCGCAAGACTTTGGTGAAATAAGTGGTGGAAAAGGCACCATTAGACAAATAAAAATGCAAGGTACAACATTTAAGGAGCAAATAATAACGGCCGATAATAGCCACATTTGTTACCGCATTTTAGGGGATAAACCCGTTGCACAGCACCGTGGTGATATTTACTTAAAAGCCAATAATGCTCAGCCATCACTCACCGAGATCAGCTACCATATTCGTTGCATTGCGCCTTTGTGGTTACCCGACTTTATACTGGCTTTTTTTATAAAAAAAGATGTTAGCCAAGCACTTAAAAAAATAGCCAGCTATTTTCAGGAGCAAGCGCCATGAGTATTGAAATTATTTTATTGGCACTGAGCCCTATTTTTTTGCTGTTTGTAGGGGTTGAGTTTATAAAATTTAGACGTTACTACGATATAAAAGACAGCTTAGCCAACGCGTTACTTGCTTTATTACATCAAGGCGCTGATGCCATTGCGTTATTATTATTAATGCCGTTTTTTTATTGGTTGTATCAGTTTCGACTATTTGATATTGAATTGACAGTATTTACTGTATTAAGCGCTTTTTTACTGCAAGACTTTTTATACTATTGGTTTCATCGTGCATCACATCATATTCATTGGTTATGGGCCGCTCATGTAGTGCATCATAGTTCTACTAAAATGAACTTTACCACGGCATTTAGGCAAAGTTTAATGTATCCGCTGGCGGGAATGTGGCTATTTTGGTTGCCGATGATATTAATAGGCTTTGAGCCTGTGATTGTTTTTGCGGTGGTGGCACTTAATTTGGCTTATCAATTTTTTGTACACACGCAAGTGGTAAAAAAGCTCGGTTGGTTTGAAGCATTATTTAATACCCCATCGCATCATCGGGTGCACCACGCTATAAATAATGGCTACTTAGATAAAAACTTCGCTGGCGTTTTAATTATTTGGGATAAATTATTTGGCACTTATGTAGAAGAGGATGAAAACAAGCCCTGTAAATACGGCATTATTGGTCAATTAAACAGTAATAACCCAATCAAAATCACCTTTCATCAGTGGCAGTATTTATTTAAAAGTACTTACCAAGCTAAAGGGTTAAAAGCCAAGTTAAACGTGTTGTTTGGCTACCCAACAAGCTCTCAAAGTAGTAATAAGTAAGCCTATTTTTATATAAAAAAGCCAGGAGCAAATAGCATCACTCCTGGCTTATCTCACAGTAAAATTTAGTTATTTGGCCGTTGTGATCACTGTATCAATTAAGTGTACAACGCCATTACTAGTGTAAATATCAGTGGTTGTTACATTGCTGCCAGCTACTTGTAGTGATGTAGCCGGTAAGCTTACTTGCCACCAAATATCGTTCACAGCTTGACCATTACTTTCAGCGGCTGCCGTATCACCTGAGAAGGTATATAAAGGGCGGCCAAGGTAAGCGACTTGCATACTGTCATCTGAGCGAGCAATCAAGGATAAACCCGGAATATTTTCGATAGACGCCGCAGTGCCTAACACGGGTGGCCACGTTGTTGCACAAGTTGCTTCACATACGCTCATTGCTTCACCTAAGTCGTTATCAAATACATACACCGTTTTACCTGGCATTGCATCGGCCATACCCGTTACTAAACGATTATTAGTTACTTCATAAGCTACGCTGTCTGTTGCTGTATTTTCGGTACTGGTAAAATCTACCACGTTTACGTTTAGCATATTCTCAGCAAGTGTAGTGACCATTTTACCGTTAGCAGCAAACGCATCAGTACTACCTACTTGGGCAGCTAATACATGTTGAGTAAGTACGCCAGTAAGTGCAGTAGTGTCAGCTAATAGAGCATTTAAATCAGCGGTAGGAATTTTACTAAATGCCGCATTTGTTGGTGCGAATACCGTAAACGATTTAGTGGTATCGTTAAACGTATCCACTAACCCTGCTGCTTGCAGTGCAGTTACTAGTGTAGATAATGCAGATGTTTCTGTGGCAACTGTTGCAATAGTTTTGGTCGGTGTGCCTATTTCAGCGGGTGGCATAATCACTTTGTTTAATACATGAATAACGCCGTTGTCAGCAGTTACATTCGCTGTAGTTACCGCCGCATCATTAATAAACAGTGAGCTGTCTACATACGATAAAGCAGCCATATCACCATTTGCCATTTCAACTTTGTTGTTCTCGCTGTTTGCAATGGTGGCTGCTGCATCAGATAGTACATTTGCATCTGCTACTACATGGTAAAGTAAAATATCACGAAGCGTGTCGGTATCTGCCAATAAAGCGTCAATAGTGTCTTGACCAAGGGCAGCAAATGCTGCGTCAGTAGGTGCAAATACCGTGAATGTGCTGGTTGGATCGCTAACCAATGCGTCTAAACCTGTTGCTGAGAGTGCGGCGAGTAATGTAGTAAAGCTGCCATTTTCACTTGCAACATCCGCAATTGTGCCAAAACTCTCTGGTAGGGCAACGTCAGCAACAATCACAGAGTCAATTACGTGAACAATGCCATTAGTTGTTTTTATATCAGTTATTACCACATTAGCGCCGCCAAACATCAAGATGTTGGTGTCTGCGTTAATTGAAATAGGTAAAGTATTACCAAGCAGTGTTTCAGCTGATTGACCGTTTAGAGACATTGCGGTTACTGAATCAATAGAGCCAGTTAACACATGTTGTTTTAGAATATTGCCGAGTACATCTGGATTAGCTAATAGGGTGTTTATCATTTTGCTACCAACAGCTTCAAATGCAGCGTCTGTTGGGGCAAATACAGTATACTCCTTTGAATTATCAGACAATGCAGCTGTTAAACCCGCAACATCAAGCGCTGTGAGTAACGTACTAAAATTACCAGCTTGTTGCGCTGTTTCAACAATATTTTTCGTTGGCGCAGTTTCAGAAACTTCTTTAGGCATTAAAACAGCATCAATGACGTGGATAATACCGTTATCAGTTTCAATATCAGTCATGGTAACGGTGCTTGTGTTTACTAACAGCGTATCGCCATTTAAAGATAGAGCAATATTTTGACCATTGACAGTTGCAACCGTTGTGCCTGCGAGGCTAATTGCTGTTTGTGCATCAACACTACCTGATAAAACATGATAGGTTAATATTGAACTAAGCTTGTCAGTATCAGCTAATAAAGCGTTGATTTTGTCTTCACCTAGTAATGCAAAAGCCGCATCGGTGGGAGCAAATACTGTGTAACTATTCGTTGCATCATCAAGAGTCTCGTCAAGACCTGTTGCTTCTAAAGCTGCAACGAGTGTAGTGAAATCATCAGAACTTTGTGCAGCATCAAAAATGGTAGTAATTGGTTGTGGGTCAGTACTTACAGGTACGTTATCATCGTCATTACAGCCTTGGATCAGTAACAAGGGAAGTATGACTGCGCATAGCTTAAATACTTTATTCATAATTTTTCCTTTAATTGAATGTTACAGTGTTATAGCTGTGTGAACATTACGTAAGGGAAGCTATAACTGATCAAAAAAAGGCCTGTTATTTTTTGTTTTGGGATATCGTTAAGATTTTATTAGACTATTTAGAAAAAATTCAGGTTACTAAGGATTTGGCGCCCCTAATAAAAATAAATACGCTGCAGATATACACGGATGAAGAATACACACATTCCTAAAGCGCCAGTAAAGTCATCAACACTGTGCTCGATGTAATAACCATAAAATATGATGACAGAGCTTGCAAGAAAGCCAATGGCAAAGCTGTCGGCTAGGCGTATATTGATAAATAAGTATTGCTACTATGACTCTTCGGGAATGACATAAACTAGACAATAAGGCCTATCAAAGCTGCTGATACCATGATAGGAATTAATAATTTTGGATTGACGAATTTTAATAATAAAAATTTACTTTTAGCGCGCACATCACAAACCATAGCCCTCGCATTTAATAGCACAAAACAGATGTTGTTAATGTTATATAAATTGCAATTTATGTATAATGCAGCATATTTCATATGTTAAAAGTTATTAATGAAGGTAATTTATGTCCAACTGTTTGCACTTGGCAATACCGGCAGGTGATCTCGAAAAAGCGAAAACATTTTATTGTGACGTACTTGGCTGTAAAACGGGCAATAGTGAAGCAGGGCGATGGGTAGACATTGATTTTTGGGGTAACGAGTTAACGCTTCACCAAAGCGAAGAGCGCTTACCAACGGTACGTCATGATGTTGATATGGGCGCGGTGGCAGTCCCTCACTTTGGCATTCATCTATCAGAAGATCAATTTCAAGCTTTAAAAACGCGCATTGCGGCTGCTGGTCTCGAATATTTAGATAAACCATACCGTCGTTTTGTTGGCAATGAATTTGAACAAGAGACGTTTTTTATTGAAGATCCAAACGGCAATGTTTTAGAAATGAAAACTATGGTAAACCCAGAAGTCTTATTCAAAAAAGACGAGTAATGATTATGCGCCTAAACGATTACTTTAGGCGTTTTCTCTTGTGTAGGTTTGCTTAGCCTGCGCTTTTCGTAATGACTTTTTTTGATACATTGCTTCATCACCGGCTTTTAAAACCTCATCTAAATTTTTAGGCGCTTCGCTATAGTTGATTTGCCCTACGCTTGCGTAAATAGCGATGGTGTTGCCTTGGTGCTCTAAGCTAAGCGCATTTAACTTTTGTTCAAGAGTCGCAACTCGTTGGTTAATTTTATCTTTGCTGGTAAATAATGCCATAGCCACAAACTCATCCCCGCCTAAGCGTCCAACCGCATCTTCACTGCGCATATGGTTATTAATCAATTGCGCTACTTTGCTTAACACTTTATCGCCAACATCATGGCCATAACTATCATTTATTACTTTAAAGCGGTCTAAGTCTATATATAAAAAACACAGGATACCGCCTTGTTGAGCATGTTGAGTTAATAAGTCGTTTGCTTTTAAGCTCCAACCGCGACGATTATGTATATGACAAAGGGGGTCGTAATTAGCGTGTCGTTCAGCCTGTTTTTTTGCATAACTGAGTCTTTGTATTCGCTTGGCGACGGCGATGGCCAGTAGTAATGACTCAAGAGTAAAAGCAATCACAAACCCATAACGTTGAATAAAAGGGCTGTATTCGGTGAGTAATATTCTAAAAGTCATACTAATAAATACACAGCTTAAGGCTATAAAAACTAAGCCTGCCTCATTCACACCTTGCTTAGCTTGCACGGCTGAGAGTATAAAAATACTCATTACAATCAATAATGATAAGTAGCCTGTAATCGCTGAGGTGATATCAGCAATAGCGGGTAAATCTAAGGCTACTTTTTGTAAGCACAAGGTAAGTACACATAAAGCGGCAATTTTTAAAAATTTACTCACTTTTGGCCAATATTGCGGCAATTCTAATATTGCGCACATAAACCAAGTCGCACTTAATACGGTTAAACCAATGCTTAATGAATAAAGATTTCTAATAAACTCAGAAAACTGATTTTGAGCAAATAAATAGGGTTGACCTTCTTGTAAAAAGATAAAGCTAGCAATACAAAAAAGGTATGCACCATACTGTTTGAAAATAGCATCTTTAATACCATAACCTATTATTAGTACATAAAAAATAAGTGTGGCACACAAGCCATAAAACACTCCGAAAATTAAATTATATAGCTGAACTCTGCCAATAAACTGTTGTGTATTTAGCCATGTAAAACGAGGAGTGTAGTTATTTGTTACTGTTACAATGAGCTGCGCGTTAAAGCTGCCTTGCTCCATTAAAACGGCTATCTGATTCGTTTTTAAGGGGGTCTTTGATACGCCATCTTGTTGCCACGAAAAACTCTTAAGTGCAGGACGAGTAAAAGTGAATACACCACTTTGGCTTAGGGTACATACTAATTCAAATTTGTTAACCCCTTTTTCAAGTCTTATGTCTGATGCAACACCTTGCAACAAGGGGGTTGATACATTGTTTGCAATAGCTGTTAAATAACAGTTATCTTCAGCGAAAGCTGCGCCGCTCAATAGCAGAGTAATAAAAGCCAATATGATACCGTTGAACCTGAGGAAGCGGGAGCTTGGGAAGAGGAAGCTATTCCTTATTTTCACGGTAGTATTGCGCATAAGTGAGACATAAAAATAATAATTACCTCATACTAGCAAAGCTAGTTTGCTTTACTAGTAAATATTGATAAGAAATAGTGACCTAGGCTGCCGTTAGTTGAACTTCGACTGGCTTCGGGTTAAGTTGTTCTGATAAGTTATTGCTTTAAAATAAACTGGTAGTTTTTTACTTGCTTGAGATCGGGGGGTTGATCACCCTTGGTGGATCTAAAGTAATTGATCGCATTAAAAAGGATTTTCATGAAAATAAAAACAACAATAGTTAATCGTACTTTATTATGCGCTTTATTAATTGCGCCTACCTTAAGTGTGGCTGAATTACCGGTTTCTCCTCAAACCCCAGAACAATGGCGCAGTGTTAGTGAGCGTGATATTGAAGCCGCTTACGGCATATCGGTACAAAACCACCCTGGTATGTTTGATGTTAACAACCCAGCCTTTCCTGAACTATTAAAGCAAGCAAAAGCAGAGGCACTTGCACTGTCTGCCAAAGCGAGCGGGCCGCAGGTTCATGTTGCGGCAATTGCGCGTTTTAGTACTGTGCTACAAGATGGTCATGCAGGTGTGTTTTTAAGCGTTGAACGACCTGCTCGTCGTTGGCCTGGTTTTAGTGCCGTTTGGCGGGGTGATGCATTAAAAGTGTATTACAGTGAAACAGATAATATAAATAAAGGTGATGTGATAAGTGGTTGCGATGGGCAAAGTACCGAGACTTTAATGCGAAAAAGAGTGTTTAAATTTCATGGACAGGTTACACAACCTGGGCATTGGTGGCAGCAAGGTTGGCGGTTACTAATTGATGATGGTAACCCATTTTTAACACCTCTAAAAGAATGTCAATTTATTAAAGCTAATGGGCAAGCTTACAGTAAAACCCTTGATTGGTCTGTTCGGCCAAAGAGTGTAAGTAAGCATTTAACACATGCCTATAATGGGGATGAGCTTACAACCGATTTAACTTGGCCTGCGCAAAACATAGCGTGGATTGCTATGCCCAGTTTTGCAAATAACGATAAGCAAACTCATGATTACAACAACCTGTATAAAAAAGTGACTGAACAACGTACTAAGTTACTCAGTGAAAAAACGGTGGTTTTAGATCTTCGTCATAACCAAGGTGGCTCGTCTTATTGGAGCTTAAAGCTTGCAAAAGTGTTGTGGGGTGAGCAAGTTGTTGAACAAAAAATGGATAACTACTCACAAAATAGCCGGGTTTGGTGGAGAGCGTCAAAAGATAATACTAACTATGTTAAATCGTTAATTGAAGTGGTGAAAGATCAACCTGAAGTCCATAAAGAGATTAAAGAAATAGCTGCAGGTATGGCAAAGTCACTTGAAAACAATAAGCCATTTTATATAGAAGAGCTGCAAAATAAATCAAATCAAAGCGAAAATACATCGCTAGTGAGTGACTTTAAAACACAGGTTTTTGTTATTGTGCCGCCACAGTGTGCAAGTGCCTGTCTTGACGCCATTGATGTATTTAAGCAGTTTTCAAACACTCAGTTATTTGGCGCGCCAAGCAGTGCTGACTCATTGTATATGGATGTTCGACTAGCCGAGTTACCCTCAGGGTTAGGTAAAGTTATTATCCCTAATAAAGTGTATGTTGATAGAGCAAGAGGAAAGGGCGATTACTATAAGCCCGATATTGCCTATAACGATATTGATTGGACAACCGATAAGCTATTAGAAAAAATTAAACAGTTATAAAAAAAGCCGCTCAATGAGCGGCTGGAATGTTTAATTACTTAGGTTTATTAAAAGGTATAGCGTGCACCAATTGCGTAGCGTGGACCATACTGGCGAGCAAATAAGAACTGCTCTTCGTAACGGCCATAGCCTTGCTCGGTTTCATTATTGAGGTTTATACCTTCAAAGAATACCGTCACATTCTCGTTAACGTCATAATTTACGCTCATATCCCACTGGCCATATGTTTTAGCATATTGTGGTGGTGCATCAGCAGAACCTTGTGCTTGGCCTACACCAATAAGGTATGAATCGCGCCATGCGTAAGTCAGTTTTACTGATAAGCCATCTTTTTCGTAAAACGCTTGGAAGTTAGCTGAATCACTTAAGCCCGTTAACGGAGCTTGTTGGTCTAAGCTGTCTGTATCAAATTCAACATCTCCGTCGACAAATGTAGCATTAACACCGACACCAAAGCCTGTTTCGCCAATTAAGTGCTGTACTGCCACTTCAAAACCATCGACTGATTTGCTATCGGTATTTTGTGGTTGGCTAATGTTCCAAGTAATAAGCGGATCGTTACTATTTGGTTCAATTTGACCATTGACATTACCATCACCATTAGCAAGCATTTGTGCAAAAATGGCATCGGTTGTTGCTTGCTCACCACGTGCCTCAATATCACTCACAGCTTGTAAATAGCGCGGGCCATTTAAAATATCATATAAGCCTTCAATGGTGGTTGGGGTAATGGTGGTTTGAATAAAGTTATCAACGTCCTTTTTAAAGTAACCTACAGATGCATAACTGCCTTCTGCGTAGTAATACTCTAAAGATAAATCAAGATTTGTTGATTCAAACGGTAATAGCCCCGTGTTACCTTGACTACCTACGCGTGATCCCGGTTTTGGACTGCCTGTTAGTGAACGACCGCCAGCTAAATCGCCCAAAGGTGCACGCGACATTGTTTTGCCCCACGATACGCGAGCAACCACGTCATCAGTTAGGTCAACACTTAAGTCAATTGATGGCAGTAAAATATCATAACTGCCTTCTTGCACTAAGAAGTTATCATCGCCACCTGCTGAATATTGAGTGATCCACTCTGAAGCGCTTATCCAATTAACTTGTTGTTCAACACGCTGACGAACAGAGCTGGTTACATCGGTTTCTTCGTAGCGAAGACCTGCGTTTACTTTAACGTAGTAATTACTAACGTCAAACTCCCAACGTGATTGAACATAAATACTGTTGGTAATTTCCTCAACCGAGCTTTGACTGTCAATGCCATCAAGATAGGCATTAGGTGCATAAGCATCGCCGCCTGTTACATCAGCGGTTAAGTATGCCATTTGTCTTGCTACGGCTTCGTCAAAATCATAGCTGTAGTAATAGTTTGGTTGTAAATTGCTACCGCCACCGGCAAATTGATCTAATAATCCTGAGGTATCATGAAGTGTAAACATACCATCTGGGAAAATTTCAGTGTAAGAAGGGTTAAAACCAGGGCCACCAACTAAGCCACTCCATGCCTCATAACCACCGGTGTTTTGCTCTGTGCGCGAACCACCAAACTTAACTTCAATTAAACCAATGTCAAAACTTTCATTTATCCAACTTGCATGTAGTTGAAGTTGTTCAATATTTGATTCCCCCGGTGAATGAATAAACTGGCTAAAGTTTGAATCAATCTCACCTGGGCTTAATACATTCGTGCCGTTTTTCCAATTAACTTGCGTATGCGGAACTTCGCCAGTGCGGTAATCATAAATTTTATTAACAAGCTGATCAGAACCTAAAATAACTTGCCCATCACTACCTAGACCTTTGTCTGCGCCATTGTCGGTTTCGTTTTTAGAATCATGGTAGTCAAGCTCAATTTTCCATGTATCATTAATTTGCCAATCTAAATTTAAACCGATAGAACGAGCTTTTACTTCAGTGGTGTTTTTACTCGAGGTAAATGACGCATCGTTACCACTTATATCTGCATAAATTGCTGTGCCATTTTCATCTAGCTCGTAACCGTTAATATTACTGCCAAAGTCGTTCCAAATACCCCAGCCGAGAGTTTTTGACCCTGTTGTAGCCTCACTTGCTGTGTAATCAAGGGTGGCCACAAAATTATCAGTGGGTGCAAATTGCAGTGTTACTTGCCCATTGGTACGCTCACGTTGTAAATCTTCAATAGCGTAGTTCATGTCTTTTGCAAAAAAATGATTACCTACGCGATTACCGTCTGCATCAACTGGGCGAGCATCAATAAATTTATCTTCTGAAAGAGTCGGTAAATCTACATTAGCTTGCCAACCTTGAATATTAGCACTTTGTTTTTGAAAGTCGCGCTGTTGATGCGAGAATGAAAAGCCAATACCAAACATTTCATCATTAAAGGTATTGCTGTAAATAGCTGATATTTCAGGTGTTACATCGCTACCAACTTCATTTGATGAGTCATGAATTGCTTTTGCTGTTGCTGAAAAGTGCTGCCCAGGTCTTTGCAGAGGGCGCGATGTTGAAATATTAACTGTCGCACCTAAACCACCGCTAGGCACATCAGCACGGGCAGTTTTAAATACTTCTAAGGCACTTACACCTTCTGAGGCGATGTTTTCAAGATTATACGAACGAGAGTTACCCGTTCCAGGCATTTGGCGACCGTTAAGTGTTACCAAATTAAATGAAGGGCCAAAACCACGGACTGTAATTTGGCTACCTTCGCCGTTTGCACGACTCACCGATACACCCGTAATGCGTTGTAGTGATTCAGCTAAGTTGGTATCTGGGAATTTACCCATTTCTTCGGCAGAAATTGCATCGACTACCCCAGATGCATCGCGTTTCATGTCCATAGAGCGGATCAGTGAACCACGTATACCTTTAATTTGTATTACTTCGATTTCAGGTTCGGCAGTACTTTCTTGCGCAGCGTTAGCGAAGTTAAATGTGCTTGCAGCGATGATAAGTGACACAGAAGCCGCTATTTGGCTTTTTTTAAACTTATTTGTGTTCATAATTGCTCTGCTTTTTACTAAATTTTTTACGGTAAGTAGGTGCTTATACGCACCTACCATAAAGTGATTCTTAGTTATGGAATGCCAATGAATGCGTTATCTACACGATAAACAGCGCCTTCACCTGTGTCCCAAGTTGGATAAATCATCACCACATCTAATGCACTAACATCTAAACCTGCACCCGCTAAATCAGCAAGGGTAAAGGTATATGTTTGCCATTCACCAATAGTAGGTTCTACACCTTCGACGCTGTCAGTTAATGGAATTTCGACAGCAGAGCTACCGTTATCAGACTCAACTTTGAAATTCCAAACTGAATCAAGATTATTTGGTTTTGAGATCACCTTTAACTCAAACGCTATTACGCCGTTTTCTAATATCGAAGTAGCATCGAATGCTTCACCGCTTCCGCCTGCAGCTGTGCGGCTATTAAAGCCCATTACTGTTGCTGTTGCGCCAATAGTAAACTCAGCCGTTAAACCGTGTTCTTCATCATCCATTACTTCAACCGGTTTTGAACCACCACAACAATCCCACATTGGCCAATCTAGGTTTTGTTCATCACTGAAAAGATCGACTTTTGGTAAGTCACCTTCAATAGTTACATTGGTAATTAAGTACTCGGCACCGCCACCTGTTTGCCATGTAGGAAATACCATTAATACATCAATAGCACTTATATCGAGGCCTCTTTCTTGTAGTAAAGAAAGTGGAAACGTATAGGTCTGCCATTGGCCAGTAACAGGTGTTACACTTTCATTACTTTCGCTAAGTGGGACGTCGCCCGTATTAGGGCCGCCATCACCGGCTTCAGCCTTTAATAACCAAGTAGTTGAAGATGTTGGAGGAGTCACTACTTTCATATCAAATGATACACGACCATTTAAATCAAGCAGTAAAGAAGCATCAAATGGAGACGATGACCCTGCAAAGCCATCAGGGAAGTGACCACCACGGGTAGAGAAACCAAGCACTGTACCGTTATTATCGTTGATATTAAATTTAACAACGTCGCCTTTGTCAGCGTCGGTAATGGTTTCTGGTGTGGTTCCGCCACAACAATCCCAAGCGATCCAGTTTGCGTCTAAGCTACCATTAAAAATATCAAGGTTTTTTGCAACACCATCACTTGGTGGAGTAGGTACAGGCGCTTTACCTTCAACAAGTGCATCTTCTAAGTTGTCGTAACCTGGGCGCACTGTCTCACAGCCTTTACCTGTGTCAGTATTAGCTGCACATTGATAAACGCGTACGTAATCAATCTCAAAGCTTTGACCCTCTGCAAATGCTGCAGCGTCAACGCCTAAGTTATTTACGTTTTCCGGCCAATCACCACCAACGGCGTTATTTAAAATAAGGTAAAAGTCTTTATCAAAGGGGGCATTATCCCAATGTGTTGTAAGCTCGCCATTACCTTGTTCAAAGTATTCAGCAAACCAACCTTTATGTTTTAGGCCAACAGCTTCGTCTTTTGAGTTATAACGAACTTCAGAACGACGTTGTGTGGCATATAAGTAGCCATCAACGTACCAACGAATTTCGCCCTCTTGCCATTCAATAGCGTAAGTATGAAAATCGTCAGCAGGATTCATCCCTTCAGGGAATGTATACGCTTTACCAGAGTTCGAGTTGTTAGGCCATTCACGACCATAGTGAAGTGTGCCATGAATATTAGCTTCAACGGT
The DNA here is from genome assembly GCF_014163635.1 of Pseudoalteromonas sp. SR44-8. Classification (NCBI taxonomy): domain Bacteria; kingdom Pseudomonadati; phylum Pseudomonadota; class Gammaproteobacteria; order Alteromonadales; family Pseudoalteromonadaceae; genus Pseudoalteromonas; species Pseudoalteromonas sp. SR44-8. The sequence goes on along the minus strand of NZ_JACJDS010000004.1, from coordinate 169,652 downwards.
GCCATCTTCAGCAACTGTTTTTAAATTTACAGCTTCTAAAATATCAATTTCGCCAGAGCGCGGCCATGTACCATATACTTCATTAGTTGGCATCATCCAAAAAGCAGGCCAGCTACCTTGCCCTGAAGGCAACTTTGCACGCATTTCAAAACGACCATAAGTAAAATCAGCGTTGTAGCGGGTGTTCAATCGTGCCGATGTATAAGGCTTTTCGGCACCTTCGTCGGCCGGTAAAGCAACTAAATTTAATATGCCATCTTTGATAAACGCATTTTGCTCGTTATCGGTGTAACATTGTTTTTCGTTGTTACCACCACCGGCACAACTTAATTCAAAATTCCATTTGTTAGAATCAATACTTGCGCCATCAAATTCGTCACTCCAAACCATTTGCCAATCAGAAACCGGCTTTTGTGGATCGACTTTTGTGAAGTCAGATTTTGTCTCAGCACTTCCACCACAGCCAAATAGCATGGTCATGGATATTGCCGCAACAAGGCGGCTTACTTTGGTTGTTGTCATGTTCATTAGTTGAACCCCAGTATCGACAAAAATTTAAAAGTACTTCGTTGTGGTTGTTATTGTGTCTACGAACGAAGTTGTAAGCGCTTACATTTATCAATGTGTGTGTTGTAAGCGCTTACATAGAGTAAGCTAAGGTTGTAATTTGGTCAACAACAGACTGCTTGTTTTTTTAACTTTAAGTTTACATTACCTGCTTTTTTAGTTTTAAACTGAAAAGTTATTTAATTTTTAAATAACTTCAGAATAGTAATATATTAATGGAGATAGGATTTTAGTCTAATTATATCAGTTAGTTGTTATTCTTTAGTGCCATCAAAATATTAAAAGTGAATCCACATGCTAATTAACAATATTTTTCTGTTATCGCTAAAAGGTATCTAATAGTAGGCATTTATGTTTATTAATTGGTTTTCAAAGGTCAGCGTTGAGTAATCAAACCAGCAGTTAATAACTTTAACAGCTGAACTGCCTAAATATTACTCTAATGGCTTTGAGCCTGCTTCTAAGACTTTTAACAATACAGCTTTAAAGCGCTTAAAATCTTCAATATGGGGTAAATGACCTAAATCAGTCAGTTCAAATAGTTGGCTGTGAGGAATTAATGCCGCGGCTGATTTACCTAATTGATCGTAGCGGCCAAGTTCATAATCTACTCCTTGTTTCTTCCAGTTACGGCCAGGTCCTGTTCTGTCTCTTGTACCTATAATTAGTGAAACAGGCATGGTGAAGTTTTTAAACTCGGTGATAACGGGTTGAGTAAAAATCATGTCGTATGTCTTTGCGTTAACCCACGCTACTAGCTCTTTATCTGGGCCTTGAATTTGTCCGGTGATAAAATTCGTCAGAGCAGCAAATTGGTTATTCCATTTTCCGTCATAGTAATTTTTTTGCTGGTATGCTTTTACCCCGGCAGGTGTTTTAGCTAACTCATTTTTATAAAAAAAGTTAGTGTCTTTGTAATCAACATATTGCAGGTAATTTTCAAGGCCAATAGGGTTGAGTAAAATTAATTGTTGGGTTGTTTGTGGATACATAAGCGCAAAGCGACTTGCCAGCATACCGCCCATAGAATGACCCAATACAATTGATTTATTTATATTAAGTTTGCTCATTAAAGCATGGGTGTGACTAGCTAAGGCTGCAAAAGAGAACTGATAATCTCGTGGTTTAGATGATTTTCCAAAACCAATTTGGTCAGGTATCAGCACGCCATAACCGAGTTTTTGTAGCAATAGTGCAGTTTCAGTCCAGTAATGAGCGTTAAAGTTTTTACCATGCATTAAAGTCATAACGGGTTTACCAGCCTTTGCAGGTAAGTAAATATACGCCATTTTTAACGACAGCCCTTGTGAGTCAAGGTTAAAATAGTCAACGTCGAAATCGTAATTATAGTTGCTTAATAATGCGTCATAACTCAGTGGTTGCGGCGCTTGTGCATTTGCAATACCGAAGACAAAACATAAACTTAATAGCCATATTCTATACATAAGCTCCCTTAATGATTTAAATTAAATCTGTCAAAACATATCTTCACATACTAAGCGAATAAACTCTAAAATTTAATACTATAAGTTAAGGCTTCCTTTGCTTATTCATCGGTAACCCTTATTGAGTATACGCTTTAATCTGCGTAGGCCACGAATCTGTGTTGGGTGATGAAGTATAAAAGGCACGGTTAAATCGTAATAATAAAAAGCCCAGCATTGTTGCTGGGCTTTATTTTTATAGCTTCTTATTCTAGAAACTGTAACTCATTGATACCCACAAGCTGCGTGCTTTTTGGGTGGTATTGTAATCAGATGTACATTCGTACTCTTCCTCTGAGGTTGCTAATAAGCAAGTACGGCTTGATAAGTCGTCATCTAACAGATTATTAATACGGGCATTTAATGCTAGGCTATCATTAATTTTATAACTTGCTGCTAAATGATATAGATCATAGGCTTTGTAGTAGAGCTTTTGTGTTTCAGGGCCCTGTGGACCAGACACATTTGCCGTACCACGGTAACGATCGCTGCGGATTTCAGAAATAAGTGAAATACTCAAATCATCCAATGGTTGCCATGCAAGCGTTAAGTTATACATATTTTTAGGTGTATTAACTAAAGGTAGTCCTTCATCACGACCACTTTTTACTTCACTATCGGTGTAAGTAAAGTTACCACGTAGTGACAACTGTTCAATAATCTGCCAATTAGCAGCAATTTCAACACCACGAGTAGCTGATTTATCTACGTTAGCAGCTTGCGTAAAGGTGGTGCTACCGATGCCAGCCCAACCTGCGCCAATTTCAACACAAGGTTCATCAGCTATGGCCACTTCACAGTTTGGTAAGTTATCTTGGTTAATGATTTTGTCTTTAAAATCATTGTAAAACACCGTTACGTTACCACTAAAACTATCACTGCCATTAAAGTAAGCAGCCATTTCGTAGTTTACACTGGTTTCTGGTTGTAAGTCTGGCGTGCCAACAAAAGGTTTAGTACCTTGGCCACCAAAACCTGTAATACCAGAGAACAATTGGTTTGGCTCTGGGGTTTTATAACCTGTGCTGATACCACCTTTGAAAGTCCATTCATCAGCAGGAGAGTAGGCTAAATAAGCGCGAGGACTAACTTGTGAGCCAAAGATATTATGATGATCATAACGAGCGCCGAAAGTTGCAGTTAGATTTGTGGTAATTTCCCAGTTATCTTCAGCAAATACAGCTGTTTGACGATGATCTTGAGTCGTACCTTCACGGAAGCCATCCCCGTACATACCAAATACACCATCTTCCATTTCGGCATCAAAATATTGTGCGCCTACTACAAAATAGTGGTTATCTATATTTGATTCAAACTTAGTATCAATAATTAAGTTATCAAGTTTTAGCTTACGCATTGGGCGTGGTAAAAAAGTCTCATCAAGTTGAGCGTAAATTGCATCCGTTAGTTCTGGCTTGTCGATGCCTTGATCTTGTACTGCTTGGTCCCAAATGGCCTGCACACCTAAACGCTCTTGTACATTAAGAGGTAATGAGCGACCAAAGTTTTCACTGCTGCTTTGGGTAATGCTGCTGGTAAGCGTACCAACATCGTATCGACCAACATGTGCAAATACAAATTGCTCACGTTCAACACGTTGATATGGAGTATAACCAACGCGTGGCTGTACAATGCCTTTGCTAACACGCCATAAACTGACTGGGCTATCTAACGTACCCGTTTGACCTTCGGTGTTATCGTAACGCTGTTTGGCTATGTCGTACTCAAAGGTGATTTCATTCTGATTATTGATCAGGTAGTTTATTGTTGCGCCGGCATTCCAGTTACGTGCTGCAACGATTTTTTTATCGCCAAAGCTACCATCATCAACCCACATGCTGCCATCTGGAAGTGGTAAACTTTCGCTGTAAGTTGGCTCACTTTCTTGACGGTCATAAAAACTACCACGGATCCCGTAAGTTAATCCCTCAACGCCGCTTGGGCCGGTCAAATATATATCGACTTTATTATCGTTACCGTATTGATCGTCTTGTTGGATATTACTGCTTACCGTGACGCTACCATGGGTGCTATCAAGATTTTTACGAGTGATAATATTGATTACACCACCGATTGCATCAGCGCCATATAAAGTGGACATTGGGCCACGAACGACTTCAATTCGCTCGATAGCCTCAAGTGGCGGCATATACATAAATTGGCTGTTACCAAAGTTGTTTGGGCCTATATTACCTACATCACTTTGACGGCGGCCATCAATAAGCACTAGAGTATAGCTTGCGGGTAAACCACGCATGGTAATACTAATATTACCGTTTTTATCTTGTCCGGCACCAACATCGATACCTTCGATATCACGAAGCGCATCAGCAAGGCTAGTAAATGGCTTATTTTGTAGATCTTCGCGAGAGACAACTGAGACACTTGCAGGTGCATCTATTAATTTTTGCTCATAACCAGAAGCGGTGACAACCATCACTTCCATATTTTCAGCTGTGTCATCATCAGCAATAAGTGTTGTTGATGTTAATAATGCACTGATCAGTGAGGCCAGATAAAGCGGGCGGGATTTCATTGTACTTCCTTCATGACAAGAATAAAGATTATTAATCTAATAAGTAACCAAGGTGGGTATGATAACAATTATCAGTTGTATATTCAATTGCGAAATATTTACATTCAATGAATGATTTTCATATTAAATAAATGTGGGGATGGAGTATGAGCATTAAAAAACCCAGCGTTTGATGCCGGGCTTAGTTAATTTAAGAGTGTTTGCTTAGCCAAGTATTGACCGTGTTAGAGGTGCCTAATAAATGCAAATGGTATAGAGTTGTTGCTATTTAGAGAGCTTTATAAATTAAAGCGGGCACATATAGCAGTTAACTCATCGCATCATTATACTTTTCGGCTAGACTTTCTTTTTGACTTTCGGTTAGCGCTTTACCGGCTAGTTGAAATACTTCATGCTCTTCTTCAGCGAGATGATGATGTACAAGATGATGTAATTTTTTAGCGGTCACAAGCCACGCTGGTGAGCTCATATCAGTTTCTTCAAGTTGCTCAATCAATTCATCAAGTTCATGATGCTCTGCAATACTATGACGGGCTTTTTCATGGGTTAAATCATCAAACATCAAAGGATTGTAGAAATAACGCTCTTCAAATTTAGCATGTTCTACTAACTCATGTTTTAAATTATCCATAAGAGACTGTCTATTCGGTGACTCCCCCTGGGTTTTTATCAGCGCATCGACAAGCGAACGTTGTTTATCGTGATCATTACGAAGTGCTTCAAAAATATTCATGGGTTTTCCTTGCTTTACTCATTAATTACAATGAATATTGCAAGACAGAAGCCAACGTTTAAGTTGTTGTAATATATTGATTTAATTTTTATATTTTAGCTTGTTAGGATGTTTTCTTGTAAAAATTACCGAGTTAGGTCTTTATATTACATCCATATACATTGTTATTCAAAAGCAAAAAGGCCAACATGAATGTTGGCCTAAAAGCATATTTACACAAAATAAGAGAGTTATTTATTGGCGTCTTTTACCGCTTTTAACTTGCCTGCATGGTCAATCTCGAATGCTGGCATGTCTTTTTTGCCGTCAATTAAATAGTTATCCATCCAACGCATTAAACGTAAACTGTAATCATATTGCGCGGCTACTTTACGGTTACCATGACCTTCGCCTGGATAGTATACAAGGCGTACATCTTTGCCTTGTACTTTCATATAACGGTACAGTTCCATTGATTGTGCAGGGTGTACACGAGGATCATCTTTACCATGCATGATCAGTAATGGTGTTTTAGACTGGCCAGCCCAGTAAATAGGGCTGCGCTCTAAATACCACTGCCATTTATCCCATGGGTATGAACGTGCATGCACAAGATTCATTTCGTTGGAAATATCAGTAGTTCCAAATTTAGATAGTTGGTTGGTAACACCTACAAACATTACGCTCGCAGCAAAGTGTTCAGTTAATTTTGTTGCGGCCCATGCTGATGCATAACCACCATAAGAGCCACCCGTAATACCAACACGTTTAGTATCAACTAAGCCCATTTCAACAAGATGCTGTTTAAAGTCAATTAAGTCGTCAAACTCTTTACCTGCATAGTCGTTTTGACCAAGCTTTGAATAATCAACGCCTTTACCTGTAGAGCCACGGTAATTTGGGTAAAAGACAGCATAACCACGTGCTGCTCCCATTTGACCTGGACGCGAGTAGTTTGTTACCCAACCGTCTTTGTCATGGCTTTCAGGGCCACCGTGCACTGACATGATCAATGGATAGCGCGTGCCTTTTTCATAACCTAATGGGTAGACTAATACGCCATCAATCTCAACACCGTCGCGAGCCTTAAGTGAAATAGTTTCTTGCTTAGCAAAACGTTTGTCATTCAACCAGTTGTTTGAATCCGTTAAACGTTGTGCTTTAGAACCACGAATAATGAATACTTCATTTGGGTGCTTTGCAGTGTTTGCACGTAGCGCTAAGGTTTTATCTGAATCAGAAATACTCAGATTTGATGCAATAAATTGGCCTTCATTAATAATTTTTTTGTATTTATTAGAGCCGGTTTTAATGCTTGCGACAAAACTTTGCGTACCTACATTGGCAATAAAATTAAGCGTGTTGCGTTTATGTGACCATTCAAAATCAACGATATGACCCATGAAATTAGGTAACCAATCACTTACTTCACCTGTTTTTGTGTCAGCTAAAAATAAACGACCAGCTGCTGGATCATGCTTATCTTCGGCACCTAGAATTGCGATGTAACGACCATCATGAGACAGTTCAGCACTGTCTAATTTACCTTCAGTAGCAAACGACATCGTCACTTGATTAGTCGCAATATCAAATAAGTGCCATTGTGATTTAGTGTATTTGTCGTCAATTAGCGCTGTAGGCTGGGTTTTTACTAATAACTTATCGCCTTTTGCGGCCCAGTTTACATCACTTACATAGTTCGCAACGTTAAGCGCTGTTGGTGTCAGAGGTTTATCTGTTTTGGCTAAATCGACAATAAATAGTTGTTTATCTTTTAAGCCTAGCTCATACACCTCAGCCATAAAGCCTAATTTTTTTAGCTCTTTTTCAGATTTATCAGCCGCTGGCATAGCTAAAATAGCGAGTTGTTTGTTATTCGGGCTTAACTGATAGCTAGAAATTGATGTGTCTTTAAGCGATAGTACTTTTTGCGCTTGACCACCATCCACTGGAATTTGATATAACGCGGTAAACTTGTCGTCTTTAAGTTTTGCTAAAAAGTAGATCGTTTTGCTATCGTTTGACCATTGAATACTCTTGATACTTACAGAGCCGGTAATGAAAGGACGCTCGACACCTTCATCATCGACGACATAGAGTTCGCTGTAATTGGCGCCATTCTCGTCGACGTATAATTCACGTGGCACTGAGCGGGTAAATGCAACATTGTCACCATCTGGACTAATGCTGGTTTGAATAACTGACTGAATTTTAGGGATATCTTCTACAGTAAGCGATGTGGCTGCAAATGCCAGTGAGCTTGAGAGTCCAAGAGCCAGTGCTAGGCTAGTTTTTATCATGAATTTTCCTTCGCATGTTTTAATTATCGAAGGATTATAACAAGGTGTACCTTAAATGCTAAAATATGCGATTAATACGCAAACATTGTCGGCTAATGGCTGTAGCGCACACCAACATAAAAGCGACGGCCATTTTGATAAATGCCCGTTGGCGCATATTCATTACGCTCATAAAGGTAAGTGATCTCATCGGTGAGGTTTATCGCTTCAATAACAAAATCAAGGCTATCAGATATTTTAAAAGTGACGCTACCATCAAGTTGGCCAAAATCATCCATCATAGTCTCTCCCACACCCGTGGCAAAATGTGTGCGATAGTTATACGCCAAGCGTGAGCTTAGCCAATCATTTTCATAATAACTGGTTAGATTAATAGTGTGTTTTGAGGTGCCGGGTACATAATCGTCGCGCGCTGATGTGCTATCTGTTCGGTCGCCATCAACAAACGTATAGTTGGTGATCAAGCCAAAACCATAGATAAGCTCTTGTTGATAGCCAATCTCAACACCGCGAATAGTACCACCACTGCCATTGATTGGTCTGTCAATGGTCATTTCAATGCCTTCATGTTGTTCAATGGTACGTTTAAATTCAACAAATGATTCGACATCTTTATTAAATAACGCCACAGAAAGGAGGGCAGCATCATTAAAATACCACTCAACGCTTAAATCAAATTGATTGGCTCGATAGGGGTCTAAGTCAGGATTGCCTCCTTGACCCTGTGCTTGAGTGACATTGTAATTAGTTGAAGGCATTAAATGATTATACTGAGGACGTGACATTACGCGTGCGGCGCTGATACGGGCGATCAGGTTCTCATTCAAATCAATACTGATATTGGCGCTGGGTAATATATCGACATAATTTTTATTATGTTGCTGCCATGCAAAACTTTCTTGTTGTTCAACCGGTGAACCAATACGTTTATAAGCACCAGCGTCTTGCCTAGTATTTACAAGCCTTACGCCAAGGTTAGCACGGTAGTCATCACCATCTAGCATCAATTTAACATAACCTGCGGTGGTGCGTTCTTGAATATCAAATCTGCTAGCTTTTTCTTGTTGTTTTATAAAGTCGATAGTTTGGAAGTCTTTTGATAACGCACTAATATTGGCGAAGCTATAATTTCTGAGGGTATATTGATCACCAATATCGGACAAAAAGCCATGGGGAAAACTAGCAGGGTAATCCGCTAACGTCCAATCAAGCTGTTGAGCTATACCATCAAATGCGCCATTGAATGAACGGTAACGAATAAAATCGCGTTGATGGTCGCGGTATTTTGCACCTACTTTAATCGCGCTGATGATAGAATGATCAACTGCGCGTTCAAAATCACCTTGTAAATAGAGCTCTTGATCATTGGAATCTTGGCTGTCGTTACGTGCTTCTGTCAGTTGCCAAGCCTGTGCATCAAGGGGAGAAACATCATAATTGGCAATAATATTTTTACGCTCAGTGGTGTTTACGCTAAAAGCAGTATTGGCGGAAAATTGCGATGTGTGATCTTGCTTAGAGCCACCACCGCCTTTGGTAAAACCAATTTGGTATTGGTTCTGCCAAAGGTGTGCTTGTTGACTGACAATTAAATGCACACTGCTGGTATTTATTTCAGATTCTCGCCAAATAGCTTCCATTGCAGTACTAAAAGGCAGGTTTTGTGCATTTTGCTCAGGCACTTGTGAATAGCGGGCGTAAGTTAATGTGTTATCACTTATACGAGCATCACTGATATGGCCACCTCTGGCAAACACGCTACTGGGTTGCCATAAAAAGTTTTGGTTACTGTTATCGGCATTAAGTACTGAATACAAGGTATTAAGTTGAATATTCCAATCTAAGTTTGGTTGATATTCAAAATTCGCAGTTGCACTAGTCAAAATACGTTGTTGCTGGAAAATAGCTGAGCCACCTCCGCCAGGTGTCCAAATATTTTTTATATCTGCGGTGTTATCGTCACTTGCTGTGAGCGTACCATCTGTATTTTGTTGGAAGTTTTGCTCATGCCAACCCCAAGATTCAAGACCATCACGACGCAATGAACGTTGATTACGCGTGAAAGTTATCAGAGCACCAAAATTTTTATCTGGATTAGTCCAGTTATAAAATGCAGCCAGTTGTGGGTCAAACTCGCCAGATAAATCATTGTATTGTATTTGTGCGTTGGCAACAAAATGATTACGTTCGGTATGCAATGGACGCTGAGTTTTTATATTGACAGAGCCACCGAGTGACCCCTCGTTATGGTCTGCTTGCGGGGTTTTATAAACTTCAAGCGAAGATACTAAATCAGCAGGTAATAATGTGTAGTTAAAACCTCGGTTTGGCTGAGTTGAGATCCACCAATCGGCCGAGGCAATGGCTTGGCCATTCAAAAAAGTACGATTTTGCTCAGGTGTTGTGCCCCTGACACCGACACGCTCACCTTCACCTTGTGCACGCGATAGTGAAATTCCGGTAATACGTTGCAATGCTTCGGCAACATTTTTATCTGGGAACTTACCAATATCTTGTGCACTAATTGCTTCTATGATTGATTGGCTATCACGTTTATCTTGCAGTGTTTTGATAGCGCTGTCATGAAAGCCCCTAATTTGAATTGTTTCTAATTTTTTTTCGTCGCTGGTAACAGGGGGATTTGCCATACTCATAAATGAGCAGAGTGTGAAGAGAATCGTCATGTTAACAAAATTGACTGCTTTTATCGGCATATTCGACCCAGTTGAAGCGACATTAAAAATTATGCTGCAGCTAAGTACTTATAAGATAAGTGCTTAGCTGCGGGCTATGTTATGATTTACTGTACTTGCTTATAATACGCCTTCTTGGCTTATTTAACCATAGATTAACGTGTGTAAAAAACGAACTATGCCAACACCCGAGCTAAAACAGTTATTACTTAATGATGTACTCGTTGACTTTACTGCCTTAAAAGTGAAAGTGGCAGGGCGTTGGTGCGCGGTTGAAGCAAAGCAATTGATGTTGCTAAAATTATTACTTGAGCATCAAGGCCAAGCGGTTCCTCGTGATATAATTATGGATAAGATTTGGCCAGAAGTGGTGGTCAGTGATAACTCGGTGAGCCAGCTGGTCACCCAACTGCGTAAAAGTTTAAAGGATGATAAAAACACCGCGCTCTTTATTAGAACTGTCCCGCGAGTTGGCTATCAATTAATAGCACAAGTAAGCGATGCCCCGACATTATTAGACAAAGTCACACCAGCAACGCCACGTACATCCGTTTTATTTATTACGCTTGGATTAATTTTTGGCACCATCATTACACTTATTAGTCAGTATTTACTTGCACCTAAAGCGCCGAGTTTAAATTATGAGTATCAATCACGGATCACCTCAGCTCCTGGTGCAGAAGTATTTTTACGTTATTCCCCAAATGGTAGATATTTAGCGTTTAGCCAGTCAAACGAGCAGCAAAGTCAGTTTGATTTGGCGGTTTATGATCAACAAAGTAAAACTGTCCACAGTATTAAAAACTCAGGTTATTCTGAAGAAGCGCCAGTATGGTCTCCGGATGGTAAATGGCTGGCATATTTTAGATATGATCCACTGAGCTGCGATATTCGGGTGATCCCTGTATCTAACGCAATTGAAACGTGGCGTTTGAGTCCCGAGTTTAAATTGACCCGCTGCCAACAACGCCACGGCCCAACCAAACTACATTGGGTTGATGAGAATACGATTTACACCACTCATTGGCAGGATGAGCAGCCACGGCTAGTAAAATATACCTTAGCATTTACACCTACGCCAACTTTATTAGAGCAGCAAATCGTAGGGGATTTTAAACCAATCACTTTTGATATTAACAAGCATAATAAAATGCTGTTACTGGAAAAAGATCAAGGCTGGTTTAGCGTTAGTGAAGTTGATTTAACACAATCACTTAAGCGTACTGAAATAAAGCGCAGTCGTCATAGTCATGCGCCGTTATTATTTGACAGTGAAGACAATTATTATTGGCTCGGGGATGATGCATTACGCCGTTATGACTATCAAGGTAATGAACAACTAGTTCACCAACCGCTAGGCTTTGTTGCCGATTTAGCGGTTAACCCGCAAACAGGCGATATTGCCCATGCTGAAGGACAAGCGCGCGTTAATTTGTATCAAATTGAACTCGATTTTACTCAGGATTTGCCTCAGATCCGTAATGCTGTACAACTGTCATCGTCGGCACGAATGGATATTTTACCTGCGGTATCCCCCGACGGGCAGCAAAGCGCGTTTATTTCATTACAGCGTAGAGGGATCACGGGCTTTACTCATATAGAAGTATGGCTTAAGCATAAACAACGTAAAACCGCGAACTTGATCGCTACTCTGCCCAGTGATATTACGCCAAAATACCTGCTTTTTTCTCCTAATGGTGACAACGTATTATTGGCTGACGAGCAACAAAATGTGTATTTGATCAATACTTTTTCGCGGCGCTTAGTACCAATAATTTCGGGTTTTGAGCAGCTTAATGCAGTGCATTGGTCGCCAGATAGTCACAGTATTTATTATCAAGTTAAAAAGCAGCAAAGCACGAATGAACAGGCACAATGGCAAGATTGGCGTTATGATATTCAGCAGATGAGTAACTCATTGGTTGCTGATAGCGTTAAGTTTGAAACCTTAGACGAAGAACATCCATTGTGGCAACTTAATAGCTCGTATTTAGAACATGATTTACACGTGCGAACTTATCTATCAGCGGTGTTAGAGCAGCAATTACCATTAGCGCAATTATTGCCATCACTTGAGTTATTTAAGCCTGCGGTATTTAAACATGGTATTTATTATGTACTCCGTCAAGGGCATCAATTATTGCTGTATTGTTATTTAACAGAGCAAAAGCGTAATGTGTTTATAAAAGAGCTTGGTGTTTATGGTTACGACATTGATATTAATTTAAATATCAGTAGTTCAACAGACGGGCGTCAAGTGGTATTTAGTCAAGTGGATGGCATTGAAACTGATATTCTATTACACAAAGCAGTTAAGGTAGTGTCGCCATAAATTGTTTGATTCGGCTTTGATCCCAGTTACGAGCATTCGCTTCTTTTAGAGCACTATTAGCCAGTTTTTTAGCGTGTTGCGGTTTATTACTAGCAGCTTGAATTCGCGCTTTTAGTAATAATAATTGTGGGTGTTCACTATCATCTATCAGTGCTGAATTTAAGGCGGCAGTTACTTGTTGGGCGGGCTTTTTTAACTCAAAAAGCAATAAGGCGAGATCGCGTTTGGCACTAAACAAGCCTTGCTCTGCTGCAGCTTTTAACCATTTTAAGGCCTTATTAGGCGCATAATCCACATGTTGGCTATTGAGTAACTCTCGGCCTAAACGGTATTGCGCATTAGCAAAGCCACTTTGTGCTGCGAGCACAATCCAATTCAATCCTTTTTCACGATCAACTTTCCCGTACTCGCCGCGAAGCATATTTGCGCCAATACGATATTGCGAATTAGCATAGCCATTGACAGCTGAACGCAGTAGTAATTCACTGTTAGCATTTGCTTGTTGCCAGTGATATTTCAATAATCTAGTTGCGTTGTAGTCGTCAGAACTTAGCCAATTGGCAATATAATATTGCACTAAGGCGTTACCTTGTTCGGCGGCATCAATTAAGTCTGAAATTTTTTCATTGTATTCACGTTGTTGGCTTTTGAAGCTTTGTTCATACTGTTTACCTTTATAGGTCGTAAAGTGATACAGTAGAGAACGGTTGTAATAGGGCAATGTTTGGCTATCACCTTGATATTTCCAACGTTTAACTGCGTTGATAATGGCTTTATCAAAGGTTTTTTCAGGGTATGAATCAATTAAGGAAACATCTGTTACTGCGCCGCTTTTATCAATATCAAACTCTAACCAGACCCAGCCTTCGATACCATTTTTATAGGCATGTTCTGGGTATTTTGGCTCTACAGTATAGCTACGTTGTGGACTCGCATGAGGGGCTGGACTGGCGTTTAACTCTGGCCGTAATTGTCGGTCATACCACTGAAAGCTGAGTTGTTTTAGCAGTGCATTATAGGCATCATCAAGAGGTTGTTGATTGTTACTCTGTCTGGCTATCAGCATTGCAGTATCGCGTGCATCAAGTAAGCCAAAATCTGCCGCTAAACTAAACCAGGCATAGGCTTGGGCTTTATTTTTTTCAACCCCTTGGCCATGTAAATGCATAACAGCAATATTGTAAATTGCATCGGCATTACCCAAATAGGCTAATTGTTGGAATTCGCGCTTCGCATCGTTGAAGTTTCCCTGATGGTAATCAAGAGTTGCACTCAGTAAGTCAGCTTTAGTCTGGAACACAAAAAATAGGCAAAGCAATACAATTAAGAATTTGTAACGACAAAATCTTGTTGTTTGTTTACTGTAATGACTAACTGTGCTTTCTGACACGTATTATGCTTCGCCGATGTTGATCGAGTAACTTTTTTACCTATTGATTGTACTTGTTTTGTTTATTATTACTAGCGCCTTTGTGCTACTAATAATGGTAATTTCCTAAGCATGAAAAAAAGCAGGCAGTCAAATGACTACCTGCTTTAAACCCCTGGGCATAGGGGCGATGCCGTCCTTGGCGAGAGTCGAATACCTGTGTTAGCTTGGAGTTCGACAAAAATGGATATTAAAAGTTAAAACGTACTCCGGCTACAAAACGACGACCATCCGCGTAAACACCGGTCAGTGCTTGTTGCACACCTTTTTCTTGATAGCTAAAGGTATGCTCGTCTGTTAAATTAATTGCCTCTAACACAAGCGCTAGATTATCGTTTACGTTATAGGTAAAGTTCGCATCCACCTGACCATAATCATCAACATAACCATGGCCTTGGCCAGAGTTGTAACCAGTACGGAAGTTATATGAAATACGGGTACTAAAGGTTTCTGTTTCATAGTAAGTACTTAAATTGACTGTGTGTTCAGAGTTACCTGGAATAATCGTATCATTGCCATCTGCATCTTTTGCTTCACCATCGACAAATGTGTAGTTAGCATTTAGGCCAAAACCATCAAGGATTTCTTGTTGATAACCAAGTTCAAGACCTTGGATACGACCCGATCGACCGTTAGTCGGGCGGTTTACTAAGATCTCAACACCTTCATGTATTTCAAGATTTGGTGAAACATCTAAGAAAGATTGAATATCTTTGTAAAATACAACAGCTGAGAATAAACCTGCGTCACTGAAATACCATTCAACCCCAGTATCAAACTGGGTTGCACGATATGGGTCTATATCAGGGTTACCACCGCTGCCTGTCTGTGTTTCGAGGTTATAAGAGGTTGAAGGAGTCATTGATGCATAATCTGGACGCGACATAACACGTGCTGCACTGAAGCGCAGTAGTACATCGTCATCTAAATCAATTGCTAGATTGATGCTCGGTAAAATATCAAAATAGTCACGGTCATCATTGGTCCATACTTCCGAGCCACTTTCACCTACATAGGCTGCCGTTGATTGCTGAGTTTGCACCAAACGAACACCTAAGTTACCGCGCATACCTTCAACATCTATATCTGCTTTGATATAACCTGCGGTAATTTTTTCTTCAACCTCAAAGGTACTCGCTTTGAGTACACGGTAGTTCCAATCAAGAGCATCACCTTCACGGCGAACTTTATCTGAGTCGGTGATTGCGTAATTACTCAGTGTACCGTCAGAGCCTAGGCCTGATAAATAATCTGATGGCATTGATAGCGAATAGTCTGCTAAGTTCCAGCCCAAATCGGTGCGGTTATCAGTGGTGTGTTTAGTATTAAAACGTGAATGGTCTCGGTACTTTAAGCCAAACTTAACTTTACTAAAGACAGCGATGTCAATTGGGCGCGTAAAATCAACTTGTAGGTAAGTTTCATCATCCTTGGCATTATTATTATCGTAACGTAAAAAACCTAGATCCCAGTTTTTACCATCAGCTGGATCTGCACCATAGCTAGTACGCACATCTTCTACATTTGAGGTGTCGAAACTATGTATATAGTTACCTTCCCAACCAACACTGCGATCAGCTTGCGAGCCGCCGCTGCCTTCGGTATATCCAACATGTACACTGGTCAACCATAAATCACCTTGGTAATCCGCTTTTAAATCGTATGACTTAGTGTTGATTTCAGAGTTACGTACTTTGGTCTCATCAAGAATATTATTAGCCGTCGGTGATAACCCTAAAGTCCCGCCAACGAGCATAGTACCAACTTGATCATTTTCTATTAATGTGACATCAGTGTATTGTGAGCCACCGTAACCAGGCAGCCAAAGAAAGTTTTGATTTTCATTATTTGCTTCAAGGGTCGAATCAAGGGCATTGAAGGTTAAATCTAATTGCTCAGTAGGTTGATACTGCACAGCTAAATTGATACCGGTACGGATACGCTCTTGTAAAAACATGGCAGAACCACCACCGCCTGGGCTGTATACGTCTTTGTACTCAGTACCATCTTCTAAGGTGATATCACGTTTTGCCCAGCTCCATGATTCAATACCATCACGGCGCAAATTACGCTGTTGGCGAACCAATGAAATAAGTGCACCGAAGGTTTCGTCTTCAGTTTTAAAGTTGTACATTGCAGAGAGTTGTGGGTCGGTTTCGCCTGAAATTTCACTGTATTGAGCAAGTACTGAGCCGGCAAATTTATTCGCTTCTAAATCAAGCGGCTTACGAGTTCGTACTATAACAGTTCCACCTATAGAACCTTCATCGATGTCGGCTTCAGGTGATTTATAAACTTCTAATCCAGATACAACTTCAGAGGGCAGCATCGTGTAGTTAAAACCACGGCTTGCGGCAGAGTTTGTCCACCAATCGGCAGAGCCAACAGCTTGGCCATTCAATAATGTGCGGTTTTGGCTCTCGCTCGTACCACGAATACTAACACGTTCTCCTTCACCAAAGTTACGGCTAATTGATACGCCAGTTATGCGTTGCAGTGATTCTGCAACATTTTGATCGGGGAATTTACCGATATCTTCCGCAGTTACTGCATCGACTATGGCATTTGAATAGCGTTTAGTATTTAGCGATTTAACAACGCTGCCACGAATACCACGAACTTGGATTACTTCAACTTCATCTGTGCTTTTAAGCTCGGCGCCGTGGGCTACCATAGGTAAGCTCAATGCCGATGTAATAAGTGATGCGCTAACTGCTAAATATAGCTTATTTATTTTTACTTTTAACATCCTCGATTCCCCTTGAATCAAAACTTTATTTTGTTGTATCAGATTGTGTATATGTTATTCGTACCTATGTATTCACTTTTAAGATCCGAATTGCATTTAAGACGCTGTCTACAAACTTAAGCTGGCAACTAAGGGAGATTAGTTTATGGCTACCTTTATTTGTAAAAGTAACCTGTACCAGCTTTGTTTGTGCCTCTATTAAACGCCTTTTTAAAAATAGAGTCTTGAATTTGGATGAATAGTTGTGAAAGTGACAAAATTGAAAATAAAATGATGCAGTTTGCTTTTTAATTTATTTATATCAATAGTTTAAATTTATTATTTATTTTTGTTTTTTAATAAATTAAGTTTACTCAATCTATTTTTTGATTTTAATTTTTACAATTCACAACTAGTGGATTAAAAAATGAAAGGAAAAAGGTAATTGAACAAGATTATTGGCATTAGTACACCCGACGTTTATTTAGAACGTTTAATTACGAGCGTATTTTTGTGGCTAAAAATGAGTGGGAAAATTATAAAGATCGATACAGGACGGATCTGATTATCTTAGATTTATTGAAAGTGCTTATACCAATCGTGTTAAGTTACTGACCATTTAGCTCGCTAGAATGGTTAAATATTTAAGTCGATTGGTATTATAACCCTTTAAGGTTTGATACTTAAGAAGAGTTGATCGCAGAGTTTTTTAGCAACTCATTAACGGCGAGTTAAGATTTCACGATAGGGAAGTAACTAAGAGCAATAGGTTCACGTTTACTTTTAAATTAAGCGCCTAGCAGGCTAGACACTTAATTGCTTTATAAACTCTTTTTCGGTGGGAGTGCAACGTTGGCAAAGATTAATCCAGCCACCAATGACATAAATATTAGGAAGGTTTGTTGGCCGATGTGCTCAGCATACACAAAGTCTTGCCCTTCAATTAATGAGTTTAGACCTATGTAGGTTTTGCTACCCGGAACTAATACAATCAAGCCTTGCATGGCAACAATTGAGGCAGGAGCGTTTGCTACGCGGTTAAATAGGTTACTAAATACACCCACCGCAAATGCACCTACAAATGTTCCTAAGGTGTAATCTAAATACATCGCAGAGCCAATACTGCTGCCATAAGCGATAAAGCCAGAGGCGATAGACCATGTAGCATGTTTTAGTTTGGTTCTAAAAATAACGATTAAGCTGCTACAGAGTAAAAAGATTGCCAACCAAGCCGTCCATTTAGGTAAAGGGTCAGGTTGTACGAAATCGGCTTGGCCGAATAGTGCAAAACCAATCGCAATGCCGATGAAGGCACCAAAATACAGTTTAAACAACAGCATAAAAGCATCCATCACACGCGCTGTACCAGAAACTAAATGCCGCGCTGCAAGTTCTGCTAGGCCCAGTGCTAATGCAAGCCCGGGTATAAACACAATAATCGCAGACAATACCACTAAACGAATATTAATCCCGACGTCTAAATGCACGCTTACAGCGCAGGCCAAAATAGCCGAGACTATCGCCACTAATGGCTCTAACATATGGCCTACGCGTTTTGAACGCGCTGACCACAGTACAAATAAGTAAACGACAGAGGTAAGTAGCGCTGACCAAAATACGTCATTCCAGCTGGTGCCCATCAGCATTGCAAATGCGCCGCCAGAGGTAGCAAAGGCAACCCCTGTGGTAAAGCGATTATACGGATTTGGCATAATAAAAATGGCGTCGAGTTGAACGTCAACTTCTTGTAGCGTGAGTTCGCCATTGAGCATTTTATTAACCAGATCATCGGTATCGGCTAACGACCCTAAATCGTGATCACCAGGATCAACACGGGCAACGTGAGTATATTCATCTTCATGGCCATCTGTCCAAATCACAAAAGTTACGGAAGTGGGTGACATTACAAATGAAGATTTAAGATCAAGGTAAGTAGCCACTTCCATTAAGTGAGCTTCGAGTCGATAAGCTGGGGTACCATACTTATGAAGCATCTTACCCAGTTTAACGATAAATTTGCGCTTTTCTGTAAACGTTGCGGTTTTCAAATTTGTATTGAGCCAAAATTTAAATTATTCAGTTAAAAAATATAGACAATACATCTAAATTTGCCTACCTAGTTTGGCGGGAATTTTAAACACTAATCACCGCCTGTCTAGTTTTTTTTATTTGTTTTTAGCTTCAATCCACTGTGCCATATATTGAGTGCTGCGCATTGTGTGATGTTTGAGCATTTGGCCTGTGAAATTTGCTTCGCGGTGAGCTTGAAATTGCTCTTTAATTGATTGAATTTTAATGATTAAATTATTAGATAAAAGCTGTTTGTCGTAGTGCGTTTTTAATATCGTATTACCGGCTGTTTGTGCCTGCGTAAATAAACTTTTATTTTGATACAGTGCCACAGCGGCATCGGCAAATTGCTGTGGCTCATTTTCAACCACACCACTCCAAGGTAAATCATGGTGCATGCCCTCACTACCAATTGTCGTTGTAACACTGGGTGTTTGCATGATCATCGCCTCTAACAGCTTTCCTTTAATGCCAGCACCAAAACGCAGCGGTGAGATACACACACGCGCACTTTCCATTACTTGATAAGCATCAGTGGCCCACCCTTTAATTAAAAAGCCAGTTTTAGGGTTATTGAGTGCCGTGGCTTTTGGTGGTGGGTAAGAGCCATAAATATGTAACTCAGCCTGCGGTAATTGTTTACGGATCAGCGGCCAAATTTGCTGTAAGTACAACACTGCATCCCAGTTTGGGGCGTGGCGAAAATTACCTATGGTCATAAAGTGTTGGCGTTGCTCAAACGATTTAGTTTGTTCAGGGAGTGAGCTTAAATCGACCATAAAAGGCAGATGATGCAATAAGTTACTGTCGACTTTAAATACATCAGCAAGTAATTGCATTTCAAAACTTGAGATAATCAAACTTAAATCACAGCGTAAAATAGCGGCTATTTCTCGTTTGGCGATGTCAGAATGTAAATCACTATGATTAAATGCTCGGTTGCTTTTATGCGCTTCATGGCGGGCATTGCGTAAGCATTGTAAATCTTCAGTATCAAGGATTTTTACTGCGTTAGGGCAATGTTTATCTACTCGCCAGCCAAATTGTTCTTCCATCATAAAACGGTCAAACATGACGATATCAGGGGCGTAGTTGATAACATATTCATCAAAACTTGCACAATTAAGGGCAATAGTTGCGCTGCTGATCCCGTAGTCATCCAGATTAACCATATGCTCGGTTTTTTGTGCGGGACTGGCAAATTCAACCGCCCAATTTTCATTTTTAAACGCTTTTAATAGCGACATCATATGAGTGCCGGCCGCTGATGAATTTGGTTCTGGCCATACATAGCCAATTACTAAGACTTTTTTCATTGACTTGAAGCTCTTACTTGCAGATGAACATCGACTAAAGTGCGCACCGCAGGGGTGCCTTGATTAAGTAATTCTTGCAGTACTTGGCAAGTATGCTTACCAATATCGTCTGCATTTATGGTGACACTGCTTAATGATGGAGACATTAAACATGAATCAGCTAAATCATCAAAACCGACTACTTTTATATCTTTACCGGGGATCAAACCATGTTGGCGAATGGCTTCGACGACACCGTATGCAATAACATCATTAAAACAAATAATTGCTTTAGTCGCAGGGTATTGCGCATACAACGTAGCAAAGGCATCGCGCCCGCCTTGACGGTTCGTGGCGGCGGTGATCGTTGGTTTGTCTTGATGGATATTAAATTGCTTTAAGGCACTGTGAAAACCACTTAAACGTTCATGATGATCAGAAATATCATTAGTTCCACCTATAAAAGCAATATCCTCAATACCTTGTTGTAAAATATGGCTAGTGGCTAGATGAGTGCCTTTTTTATTGTCCGGTAATATTGTCGGGGCGGCACAAAAAGGCACTTCGCGCATAATGTGAATGACCGGGAAACCACTATTGATAAGTTCATCAACCCACTGCTGGGTAGTTCCCGGGGCAGGGCACATGATAAATGCGGCAACATTATATTCTTTGAGTGTTTTAACAACTTGTGTTTGGCGCTCCACACTTTCGGCGGTGTTCACTAACATCGGCAGCATGCCAAGGGTATGAATATGGTTTTCAAGTCCTACCGCTATTTGCGCAGAGTAAGGGTTAGTTAAGTCATTAATAACTAACGCCACTAAATTAGAACGGCGACTTCTCAGTGCTGCCGCATCTCTATTATATACATAGCCAAGCTTATCAATGGCATGTAATACTTTTTCTTTGCTTTTATCACTGACTTTGTCACTGTGTGTAAGCACTAACGACACCGTTGACTTAGAAACTTGTGCTTCTCTGGCAACGTCAAAAATAGTTATTTTATCGGTTTTTTTTTTCATTTTAATGTATGCGTCAGCAATTGCTTGAACGAAGGATCCAGTTTAACGCAGTTTGAGCTAATAAGTCATCTATCGGCGTTATTGAAGGTAGAATCGTAAAAACTTTATGAATGTTGCAAAACATGTTTATATACAGGAATTAATAAAAAATACCAAGGATACACTATGAAAAGCATGCTGCTTTTATTCGCCCTCTTATTGAGTGTTGGCTTTAGTCATTTTAGCCATGGCGCGCAGGGGTATCAAACCCCATCAAGTGATTTAGCCGCGCTGGTTGATGCTAAATTAGCACCGAGTAGCTACCTATCTGCTGATGGTCAATGGTTAGCGCTGTTTGAGCGAAAACGTATTGAAACATTAGATGATTTAGCAAAAGAAGAATTGAAATTGGCGGGTATAAAGTTAAACCCGGCAAACTTTTCACGCTCACGTCCTCGCACTAAATTTAGTGCGTTACAAGTTAAACATATTGCGACTGGCGCTGTGATTACCGTTAATAATTTACCTCAAGGGGTGATCCGCTCACCTAAATGGTCAAGTAATAGCGAATATTTAGCGTTTATTGTTGAGCAACCAACTCAGGCGCAATTGTGGGTGTATAACGCCGAAACTAAACAAGCACGTCAGTTGTCAACTGTGGCTCTTAATTCAGTGCTAACAGCTACCCCTTATCAATGGTTACCAGATAGCACGGCAATTGTTGCTAACCAAGCGGTTAACCTTGGCAAGCCGAAATTAGTTAGTGATGCAAATAGCGTTGTGCCGGTTATTCAACAAAGTAGCGGTCAAAAAGCGCCAGCACGGACTTACCAAAATTTATTAACCAGCCCGTTTGATGAGTTGCAGTTTAAGTTTTACGGCCAAGGTCAATTAACTTATATTCCCCTGAGCGGTGTTGCGTTATCGATTGGCAAACCAGCACTATTTAAATCATTTTCGATCTCGCCTGATTCAACCAATATTTTAGTAGCCACTATCGACGAACCATTTTCGTATCAAGTACCCTATAGCCGCTTTGCGACAACGTGGCAGGTGCTTGGCATGCGTGGTTATACGTTAGCGCAATTGTCTAAACAGCCACTGGCCGACAACATTCCACAAGGTTATGACAGTGTGCGAACGGGTCGTCGTGATTTTCAGTGGCGTGATGACCAAGGTGCTGAGATCATTTGGGCAGAGGCGCAAGATGGCGGCGATATGAAAACCGATGTGCCGTATCATGATCATCTATATAGTTTTCGCTCACCTTTTAAACGTGAACCAAAACTATTTGCTAAACTAGAACGACGTTTTTCAGGTATTGAGTGGGCGAATGAAAACGTTGCGTTTCTAACCGAGTGGCGTTTTAGTGATCGCCAGTTACGTACCTATGTGATCCAACCACGCGATGCGGATAATAACCGCGTATTGTTTTCACAGCGCAGCTATAACGATGCTTATAAAGATCCGGGCGACGCTATTTATGAGCGAAATGATCTCGGTGTAAACGTTATTAAAGTGGTTGGTGGACGTTATATATTTTTGCGCGGTGATGGTGCGTCAGAGCAAGGGAATGTGCCATTTTTAGATCAGTACGACATTAAGACCAATACAACCAAACGTTTATGGCAATCAAAAGCGCCATATTACGAGCGAGTTCGTGCCATGCTTGATGATGAAGGTGAGCGATTAATTACTATTCGTGAATCTAAGACCGAACAACCTAACTTCTTTATTCGCGATTTAGATGCCGACACTCTGACTCAGCTCACTACCTTTGAGCATCCATACCCGGCGTTTAAAGGGGTGACTAAAGAACTTGTGCGTTACCAACGTGATGACGGTGTTGAACTCTCTGGTACGCTATATTTACCTCCAGGTTACGATAAAACGCAAGGTCCATTACCTGTATTAATGTGGGCATACCCACTGGAATATAAAGATAAAGCAGTTGCATCGCAAGTACGTGAATCGCCGTACGAATTTACCTACATAGGTTATTGGGGGCCAATGCCTTACCTCGCAAAAGGTATTGCTGTATTTGATGATCCGAAGATGCCAATCGTCGGTGTTGATGGTAAAGAGCCAAATGATTTATTTAGAAAGCAGTTAGTTGCAAGTGCCAAAGCTGCGGTAGATGTGCTGGTCGAAAAAGGCATTGCAGATAAAGATAAAATCGCCATTGCAGGCCACTCATATGGCGCCTTTATGGTAGCAAACTTATTAGCCCACAGTGATTTATTCAAAACCGGTATTGCCCGCAGTGGCGCCTATAACAGGACCTTGACACCGTTTGGGTTTCAAGGAGAAGAACGTGATTTTTGGCAAGCACAGGATGTATACGCCAATATGTCACCGTTTTTTCATGCTGAAAAAATTAACGAGCCGATGTTAATGATCCACGGCCAAGAAGACCCGAATTCTGGCACCTTCCCAATGCAAAGCGAGCGTATGTACGCTGCGCTAAAAGGTTTAGGTAAAGAAGCGCGTTTAGTGATGTTACCTTACGAAGCTCACGGCTACCGTGCTCGCAAGAGTTTACTGCATGT
>NZ_JACJDS010000004.1:108081-145853 GCF_014163635.1 Pseudoalteromonas sp. SR44-8 | reverse complement strand
CGTATGTACGCTGCGCTAAAAGGTTTAGGTAAAGAAGCGCGTTTAGTGATGTTACCTTACGAAGCTCACGGCTACCGTGCTCGCAAGAGTTTACTGCATGTGCTTTGGGAGCAAGAGCAATGGCTGGATAAATACTTGTTAACTGACGAAGCTCCTGTAAGCGATGCTCAAGCAAATACTGAACCTTCTGTATCAGAGTAAATTGAAAGCGCGGTTTATGCTGCGCTTTTTATGCCAAAAAGTGCCCCTCACAATTTTAAGTGTTTTATAAATTTTTTCTATTGCGCAGAGTTACAACCTGATATTCAGTACATCACTACAGCTATTAGTTAGAGAGCAACGGCAAGTAAATTCAACGTAGTTAGAGTTGGAAATTACTACCTGTACGTCTGAATTTTGGTTATTTAGAGTGAGGTGAATTATAAATTAAATCATGACTTTATAGTTTATTCTCGTTCGCAATGTCATCCCATTGACATGATAATTACATTTAGCTGTCAATATTACGCTTTAGGGTATCGTGATTAATTAAAACTAAAACGATACCAAGGAAATGTGATGAAATTGAAACCGATAGTAGGCAGCTTATTAATGCTAGGTCTATTAAGTGGCTGTGATCTAGCAGATGATGATAATGATTTAGAGCCTTTGCGTTACCAACTGATATTAAATATCACAGAGCAAAGTGCTGGAAACGTAGTAATAAGTCCAGAGCGTGCTGATTATGAGCAAGGTGCTATTGTTATGCTAAACGCTCAGGCTGCACAAGGATATAAATTTGTTTCATGGTCTGGCGATATTGGTAATGCAGACTATAGCGCGACTTCTTTAACTCTTACAATGAATAACCATAAAGAGGTTACTGCAACATTTAGCCAAATTACTGAGACACCATCAGCAGGGCAAGTGGTGATCAACGAGGTGCGTTCAAATGAAGGCGGTTATGATTTTATTGAGTTGTTTAATAACTCTGAACAAGCATTTACCTTTAGTGACGCTAATTGGGCAGTAAATGATTTAAAAGGCTTTGAGATTGATAAAGAGCCGGGCATTAAAATTCCACAAGGTACAACCATCGCCGCAGGTGGGTTTTTAGTGATTGCCACAGATCAAACTAGCATTCCATTTGATGCACCAACAGATACTTTAGTTGCCACTGCTGGCGATACTGATTTTGGTTTAGGTAAAGGCGACACCGCATTACTGGTGCACAACAATCAAATTGTAGATAGCGCACATTGGAGTGATGGTAGCCATGTGTCTACATGGGGGCGTTTACCAGATGGTGGTAATTGGCACACTCAAGATGAAGCGCTCGCGCCAACGCCTGGTGCTGCCAATAAATTACCAGCGCCGGTTGATGGTGCAACTGCCGCTAATATTGTGATCAATGAAGTGGTTTCAAAAGGCCGTGATGACGCCGATTTTGATTTTGTTGAGCTGTACAACACATCTTCTGAACCATTTGTTTTTGCAGCTAATGAGTGGGAGTTAGTTGATTTAGACCGTGAAGCGAATAACCAAGCGGGTTTAACTATCCCTGCAGGTACAGAAATTCCTGGCCACGGCTTTATTGTATTATTGCCGAATTTAGTTACGGGTGCTCAGTTACCTAACGGTGCACCCGCAACGGCTATTTTAAATAATAATGAAGACTTTGGCTTAGGCAAAGGCGAAACCATTAAACTAAAATACCAAGGCCAAGTGCATCAACAAGTCAGTTATGGCGATTTCCATGTTAATAGTTATGGCCGTTTTCCTGATGGTATGGAATTTATAGAGCTTGTTGATGAGAATGCGCCACAACTTTATGCCAGCCCTGGACGTAAAAACTTCAAAACTCCTATGCATGTGGGTGCTGCAACTACATTAAATTTCACATCATTTAATGATCAAGAAGCGGCTCTTGAAAGCAAAGGCTTCCGAGTATTTGGTAAAGGTGCAGATTTAGCTGCAGACGTTGAGCCTGAGTATGTCGCCGTATCAGCTGATTCAAGCACTGCATGGGTGTCATTGCAAGAGAATAACGGCCTTGCAAAAATAGACTTAACCACGAAAACTATCACTGATATTTTTCCGCTGGGCTTTAAAGATTATGGTATGGCTGGCAATGAAATCGATGCCAGTGATAAAGATAATATGATCAAACTACAAACCCGCGCAAACGTAGTGGGTATGTATCAACCTGATGGCATCGCAACATTTACACAAGATGGCATAGATTACGTTTTAACTGCCAACGAGGGGGATATACGTGACTGGTTTAGCAACTTCGCTGAAGGTGAGAAAGTTGCAGATATCGTGCTTGATGAGTCGGTATTTACAGACGTAAGTATATTACAAAACAACGTCGAATTAGGGCGTTTATTAGTATCGCAATATGTTGATTCTGATACTGCAGCATCAAGTCATAATAAACTCTATAGTTTTGGTGCACGTTCATTCTCAATCTTCAATGGTGATACCGGTGAGCAGGTGTTTGATAGTGGTTCATCACTTGCCTTTGAAGCTAATAAAGCCGGCGTTTACCCAGATGGTCGCAGTGATGCGAAAGGCACTGAGCCTGAGAGTGTAACAACAGGTATGGTTGCCAATAAGCGCTATGCATTTATTGCTTTAGAGCGTGCTGATGCGGTTGCAGTATATGATATTAGTGATGTTAATGCCGTAAGTTTTGTGCAAATGCTCGTTACCCAAGGTGATGATGCGCCAGAAGGGGTGTTATTTATAACCGCTGATCAAAGCCCAACGTCAAAAGCGCAGCTGGTAGTTGCAAACGAAGACAGTGGTAATATCACCGTCTATAGTGAAAACAACGAAGGCAAGTTTGATTTTGCATCACGCTTGTTAATTGAAGGTGGTGAAGGCGCCGCAGAGATCACGGCTTATGATGCACAAACAAAACGTTTATTCGTAGTAAATAACGGCAGCTTGCTTAACGCTCCTCGTATTGAAGTGATTGATTTTGCTAACCCAAATAACATTGCAACACTTGGCGCAATTGATATTAGCTATTACGGTGCAGGTGTTAATTCTGTCGCAGTATCAAACGGAAAACTTGCCGCTGCGATCGAGTCAGGCGTGAAAACTGATACTGGCGTTGTTGCTATGTTTAACACGAGTAGTTATGAGCTTGAAATGATATCTGCGGTCGGAGCACTGCCAGATATGGTAACTTTCAGTCCCGATGGTAAATTAATCATCACCGCTGACGAAGGCGAACCGAGTGAAGACTATAACGTAGATCCGCTAGGCTCTGTATCAATTATTACCGTGCCAACAATACAGTAGCTAATTCAGTTTTATTTAAACTTCATCTATAACAAAGGTCTCTATTGAGGCCTTTTTTATTAATATATTTAAACGATAAAAGCCCGACATTTTTATAATGCCGAGCTTTGGACTTTATTAAGGTTTCCATGAAACGTTATATGTAAAGTGACAACTCTTTACTTTTCGGTTGTCTTTGTTTTCTCTTTACGTATTTTTCGCTTTTCTTTTAACGTCATTTTTGCTGGTTTTTTAGCTTTTTCTTTACTCATTATAAATAACTCCAATTAAATATATAAAAATTAATAAATAAAAATTGAAATGATTTACTCTATATAATTCTCCTTACTATTAATTGCTAATATTTGCCAAGAGTGAAAACATCCATATTCTTTACACTCAAAAATGTGACCTATTTTATGTCCTAAAAGATCAGTACCTATAGAGGAGTGTAATGACACAACATTATTACATAGCCCCTTTTCTGCAGCCGGAACTAAGCTTATACGGCGTTTATAACCCGTATCAGTATGCTGGATGACTACGGTACAGCCAATTTGTACATGTGGGCTAAACTTTGACCAAGGTCGTTGTGAATACTCTATTTTTTGCAACACATGCGCGAGTTTCAGCGGATGTAAAAATGCTGAACTTTGGCTTAAATAGTTTTTATACTTATAAAAAGCAGGGGTTTTGTACCCGAACAGAAAAGCAAACACGGACTAAATCTCCACGAAAACTGAACCGAACTTAAATTTAAAATAATACAGTGAGACTGCCGAGTGTAAGAGTTACACTCGGCTTAAATGTCGAAGGTGAGATTTGTTTTTTGTGGATGAGATATTAATATAAACATGATGTTCCTCTTATTTAAAGTAATCATACCTCATAAAAATATTATATCAATGGTGTTTTATAATTTAAAAATAAAGATATTAATTTAAATTTACTAGTGTGCGTTAATTCCATGTTTTTTTGTGCGTAGCGTGCGTTTTGATACTAAATAATATGCCACAGGAACAAAGTAAAATGACAACACAGTGGTTAATACAGTACCACCTGCGATAGCGACGGCAAACGGAGGCCAAAAACCTCCGCCGGCGAGTATGAGTGGTAAAAAGCCACCAACGGTGGTGATAGTCGTGGAGCTGATATGGCGTGAGCAAGTCATCACAGCGGCAACGATTTTGTTTTTATCAGTGAGGGCTTGCAGTGAATTTAACTCTGATAAAATGACAATGGCGGCATTTATGGCCAGTCCCATTAAGCCCAATAAACCAATGATCACAGTAAAACCAAACGGGTAGCCAGCAATAAATACACTGAGCAAGCCCAGCATTGCAGCTTGCAGGGCGTTTATTAAGATTAGCCCTGTGGTGGTAAATGAATTAAATGACATCACCAGTACGGTGATCAATAACACGACAATAATCCCCACTTGGCCAAGCAATTTACCAACCGCTTCGTTGCGTTTTTGCGACTCACCACCGAGCTCTAATCTGTAGCCATGGGGTAATACAAAGCCTGATTGTGCAATGGTGGCGGTCACTTCATTCAGTACGGTTTGCGGTAATACGCCAGTTGCTAAATAAGCTTCGATAATATTAACACGTTCACCGTCACGGCGAGCGATAGAGCCACGAGAAGGGCTCAGTGTTGCACTGGCAAATGATTCAACCACTAGCGGTTGTGCAGTATCTATTTGGTTTGAACTAGCTAGCGTATTTAACTGCGTACTAAATAGCGAGCTAATATCATCTCGGCGCTTATCTGCAACTCTAACGCGTACGGGAACGGTTTCGGTATTATCAATAATACTGCCGACCACGACACCATTGAACTGGTTTTGTAGTTGTGTTGCCATATTACTTAGGCTTAATCCTGCATGAGTCAGCGCTGCTTCATCGGTGTTTAACCATAGTTTAGGCGAGCCCGACAATAAGGTTGGACGGGTGTGGGTTATATCGTTATGAGCAATGAGCTGCGTGCGTAATTGTTGGCCCAGTTCAGAGAGAGTATCTAGGCTTGGGCCATAAATACGCATTTCAATTGGTGCATTGAATGGTGGACCTTGCTCAAGCTTTCTGACTAAAGTTTGTGCGTTTGGAAATGCTTTATCAAGCTGTATTTGCAAGCTTTTTATTAACTCGTTGGCACGTTTAAAGTCGGTTACTTTTACCATCGCTTGCGCATAGTTATTGGCGCCGCGATTACGCTGGAGCATATTATAGTAAAAGCTTGGGAAATTAGTTCCGATCATCCAATCAAGCTTTTCAATGCCTTCAGATTGCCGAATTAGTTGATCCATTTTCTCTATGGCTTGTCGAGTTGATGTAATACTCACATGAGGGGCAAAATGCACTTCAATTTGAAACATATCGCGATCTGAGGGCGGGAAAAACTGCTCGGTGAGTTGTCCTGCCCCAAAAAAACCGGCAACAGGGAGTATAAAGACCAGTAGTAAAGTGAGTATTGGTTTTTCTAGGCTACGTTTTAACGTTGCTTCAAAGCGTTTACTGAGTTTAGGTGTGCGTATACCTTGATAAAAGATACCAGTACGCGGTTCGTTATTGATAAATTGCCCTGCAAATACCACCACTAAAGAGTGTGAAATCAGGTATGAACCAATTAAGGCAAAAATAACACTTAAGGCAATACCGCCAATAAACTCTCCTGCAGCACCTGGCATCAGCACAATCGGTGCAAACGCTAAAATAGTTGTTAGAGTTGAGCCAAGCAGTGGAAGCCAAAAATGTGCCACGGCTTTTTCTACTGCGGCTAAAGCTGTTAGGCCTTGTTGGCGAAAGCGCTGAACAGCATCGGTGATCACAATGGCGTTATCAACCATAATGCCCAGTGCCACGACTAAACCGGTAACCGACATTTGATGAATAGGTAAGCCATAGAGCTGCATACTTACTAACGTAAACAATACGGTTAAAGGTAACGCGGTGCCGACAACCAGAGCAGCTTTAAAACCTAAAGTGATAAATAATACCACTAGAATAAGCACAAACCCCACGGTAATATTGCTGAGTAAATCGGCTAAACGAGTTTGGGTATAACCGCGTTGATCAAAAATATCTTGGAGTAAAATTTGGCTTGGTAAGTCTTGGCTAAAGTTATCGATGGCGACATCAACACGCTTAGAAAAAGTATCGATACGCAAGTTTGGTAACATGCGGATCGCAATATAAATACCGGGTTTTCCATCAATTAATGCAATTTCGTTCACGGGGGTTTTTACTGAACGAGTAATTTGGGCTACATCAGAGAGTTGATATTGCCCTGCATTTTGATTACTACTTAGTGGAATTGCGCCAATGCGAGCAATCGAGTCAAACGCACCGGTCACTTCAATTTGCATTTGCGATTTGTCATTTGTAAGGGTACCAGCGGCTACTTTTGCATCTGCACCTTGAATAGCTGCATGAATATGCGCTAAAGGAATACCAGCTAAACTGGCTTTTTGTTGATCAACCGCAACTAAAATTTCCTCATCAACTTGGCCAAAAAAATGCACCAACTCCACACCCGAAACATTACGTAATTGATTTTTCAGTTCTTTTGCATAGCGATTAACCGTTGCTAATGTGGTTATATCGTCATTGGCGTTAAGCGATAAGATACGAGTATAAGCATAGCCACGCTCGTCATCCAGTAGCGGTGATGAAGCATTTACTGGCAACTGGTTGTTGACATCACCTAATAAATCACGCATTCGCGACCAAATGGGTTTAACGTTCGTGACTTCGTCTTTTAGCTCAATGGTGATCACTGAGAGCCCAGGACGAGAAATCGACGATAAATGCTTTACTTCAGCTTGGGATTTTAGTTTTTGTTCGATTTTCTCACTTATTTGCACCTCAACTCGTTCAGCACTGGCGCCAGGTAAAGCAGTGGTTACGATAGCGATACGATTAGTTATTCGAGGATCTTCACTGCGCGCTAAGCCACTGATCGCAGCTAAACCACTAACGATAAGTAACGCCACTAAAAGCGCTTGGACACGCCCGTGATTAAATAAATAGCGGATCATCACAGCACCTTGGTTGGTTGATTTGCAACAACATTAACCGAAATGTTGGCCGACAGCTTATGCATGCCATTGGCAACAATTTGCGCACCATTGTGTAATGGGGCGCCAATAAACGCATAGCCATCATGGGCATAATAAAGCTGCACAATGATAGGTTTTAGTACCTTGTTTTTTATTTGATAAACCTGCCAAGTACCGCGCACACCATCGGCAAGGGCATCAAGAGGCACCCAAAAACCGCTTTGTTGCTGATATTGTTGCACTGTTAATTTTGCTAATTGACCAGCATAAACAACTGCGCTACTTGGCAAAGCAAAGCGCATTGTTAAGGTTTGTGTATGTGGGTCGATACTCGCTCCTTTACTGATAGATTGTGCAGTAAAGTTTTGTCCGGCAATCTCAATGTCCATGCTATTTTGGATGGTGCTTTGCAGTGTCAGTGGGATCCCCATGCTTACTTGCGCATGTTGGTTTTCGATTAAACGCACAATCGGTGTACTGGCTGCAACAATTTCACCTTGTGAGGCAAAGCGCTGGCCTAAAATACCGTTGAATGGCGCGGTTAAATGTGCCTTTTCAGTGCGGATACTGACTTCATTCAAGTTTGCTGCTATTGCGGCTAGTTCTGCGTTAAGTACAGCGATATTGGTTTTAACTTGGTCAAGTGCCGAGGTGGCCGAGTAGTTCTTTTTATCAAGTTCTGCTAAACGCCTTTTTTCAAGTTTAGCGAAGGTAAGTTGTGCTTGAATTCGTTGTTTTTGCGCCTGGAGTTTTTGTTCTTCGATAACTAAAAGCTGCGTATTTTGGCGTGCAATAATATCGCCTTGTTTTACTTGCTCGCCTTGATCAAAATAAATTTGTGCAATTTTTCCTGGAAATTCAAAACTCAACTTTGCATCGTTTTGTATGACCACTTTGCCACTAAGCGTACGTGTTTGATAATAGCCCGCCTCTTGTTGTACTGTGTAGGCAGCTACATGAACCAGACTTTCGCCATAACATATAAATGATGTGAATAAAATGAATGCACTTAGCAGATATTTTTTCATTATAATATCCTTATTTATCGCCATGTTAAATCAGCGTGGTTAGTCAGGTGCATTAAACACAGTTATGCTTTGTGCTAGACGCAGAATGATTTAGAATTGGACTCAAGAGTCTAATTTTGTATAAATATAAATCAATCAAACTAGACTGTCTAGTTTGATTTGAGGTGAAAATGGAAATAACTACCCTAAGTCGGTCAGAACAAAAACGACAACAAATTATTACAGCTGCAACGACCTTGTTCATGGATAAAGGCTTTCCTAATACCAGCATGGATCAAATTGCTAAATTAGCCCAAGTATCTAAACAAACGGTTTATAGTCATTTCAAAGACAAAAATAATCTATTTGTTGAAACTGTAACAGCGCATTGTTCCTCCTCAAACTTACGTAAAGAGCGTTTTGAGCCAGCGCAAAGCCTAGAGGAAAACTTACTACGTGTTGTGACTAATTTTATTACACTGGTATTTTCACCCGAGGCATTGAAAGTATACGACACGTGCGTAGCGCACAAGGATGAATACCCTGAGTTGGCCTTATTGTTTTATGACGCTGCCCCTAAAGTAGTGATGCAGCAGGTAGAGGTCTGCTTATGTAGTATTGCACAGGCGGGCTTGCTTGATATCGACAACCCTAAGTTTGCCACGTTACAGTTACTGGGCATGGCCACAGGTGATTGGAAATTACGCCATGCACTTGGGCACGCAAAAATTAATGATGTACCGCCAGCAGCATATATTGAAGATTGCGTAAGGCGGTTTATTAAAATGTATCGCTAAGGCTTTTGAGTAACCACTTACTGCAATATAAATTCATCGATAGGTTGTTTAGTTAATTTACCTATTTGCTTAAAAATGAAAATAATTGCTCCGCCTAATAGCACCATAGTCGGCGCCACAATGACTGGGTAGCTTAACCAAGTCATACGTCCTAACTCTTCGGCATAAGCTGTGGTGCCGGGCATACTAACAACAATACTTTTCGCTAAAAAGTAGTTGAGTGTTGCAGATAAAAAGAACGCACTGGCAACAATAAAACCGGCAAGACGCATTTTTGCATCAAATACCGCGGTGTTGTTTTGTTGCTCTAACGAATGCATAAGTTTATCAATATCAAGCAATTCAGGGTTAATTAGTAATTTACGGATCAGCGGATAAGGGGTGTACTGGCTGATCAATACAATCACACCAATAATTGCTGGTACCATCGCTTCTTTAATCGCGATATAAGCTGGGTCAAGTTCAAATAAACTGATACCGCCAGTAAGTAGTACGCTGATAATGCCAAGTACTGAGAAAAAGTTTACTTTGCCTGATTGTTTAAGTTCCCACAAACCAAATAACAGCGGAAAAGCAAGTGCTACCACCACTGCCCATACCGGGCCTAACGTATCAGGTGTACTAAAGCGGCTTAAAATCACCGCTGGTAAAATAATATTAAAAATTATATTACTGAAAAAATTACTCTTCTTTTTTGCCGCTGTCATTATGCATCAATCATTGGTATTCAATACATAAAGTATATACACAAGTTACTTTAAGATATAGACCCGCTGTGTTGCAGTAGTTACAAGTAAGTTTAGGATAATTTGCTTTATGCAGACTGCTTTAATGAATCTGAGATTTCATCACAGTGCTGTTTTAAAATTTCGATAGCCACTTTGGTTTTACCTGCCAAAATATCTCTTGCTGGGGTAATTGCATACACACTGTAGGTTGGCAGTTGCCAGTCAGTGCATAACTCAACGAGTTCTCCTTCTAGCAATAATGATTGTACTTCTGGCTTTGGTAAAATTGCATAACCAACGCCATCACACACTAATTGAATAATACTGTGCATGTTATTAACCACGATACGTGGTTTTGGGAGCGCTTTTTTTTGGCTGTTTAAACTATGCGTTAGTGGGTGATCTGCAGTGCAATGCGAGATACGAGTATGATGGTTTAACTGCCAAGGCGACAGTGTGCAATGCTCAGCCAATGGGTGACTTTTATGTACACATAATACGAGTGGCCACTTCGCCAAAGGCCGAGCAACTAAACTTGAATCATCCAGCGGGCCAATCGCTATAGCCAAATCAGCGCCCGACTTTATTATATCAAGGGGTTCGTCAGATAAAGTCAGTTGCACATCAAAATCAGGGTACTGGTTAGTTAATTTTTTAAGCGGTTCACTTAATATTCCGCCACCAAATCCAACCGGTGCTACTAACTTTAATTGACCACTAGGGCTGTTTTGTAAAAATTGCAGCTTTTCACCAGCTTGTTTTGCAGCGGTGAGGATGGTTACACAGCTTTGATAATAAATCTCGCCAGCCTCGGTGAGTGTCAGTTCTCGTGGACTGCGATTAAATAAGCTCAACTTAATATCAAGCTCTATTTGTTTGATTTGTTGGCTAATTGCTGATGTGGTCATGGCAAGATCAACTGCGGCTTTACTCATACTACCCGTTTCAACAATGCGCACAAATACAGTTAATGCGCGAAGTAATTTTGTATTCATTTGGTTAAGTCTTACTTAATACTGTTTTAAGAAAATACACATTGTAGAAAAAGGAACATCTCACTACCATGCAAACGCTAATTATTATCATTTAAACTGCATTTGTCACGGAGAAAAATCATGAACACGGTAAGTTGTAAGTTAATACCGTTAACTAGCGCCATTTTAACCGCGCTTAGTTTATCCAGCTCAATAGTGTTAGCTGATGAAACGAAACAAGATATGGAAGTTATCGTGGTATCAGCGTCAGGTTATGAGCAAATGTTAAAGGACGCGCCAGCAAGCATCAGTGTGATTGATCGCGCAGATCTGGAAAAACGCTTTTATCGTGACTTAACCGATGCAATGACCGATGTTCCTGGAGTTGTGGTTACCGGCGGTGGCGATCGCAAAGATATAAGCTTGCGAGGCATGGCTAGCCAATACACATTAATTTTAGTTGATGGCCAGCGACAATCATCACGTGAAACAAGGCCAAACAGTGATGGACCAGGTGTTGAAGGTGCATGGACACCGCCAATCTCTGCAATTGAACGCATTGAAGTGATACGTGGGCCTATGTCGTCCTTGTATGGCTCAGACGCTATCGGTGGGGTGATAAACATTATTACTCGAAAAACACCCCAGCAGTGGTATGGTGAGCTGCGTTTAGACAGTACAGTTCAACAAAGTAGCGACTCAGGTAATACTAATCAAGGTAGTTTTTTCGCAGCTGGTGGACTTGTCCCAGAATTATTAGGTGTGCAATTATATGGGCAGTTTTCCAAACGTGACGAAGATAACTTTACTGCAGGCTTTAGGGGCAAAGAGCAAAGTAACCTTAAAGCGAAGTTTATTTTAACGCCAAACGATAATCACGAAATAATGCTAGAGGTTGGCAGCGCGCAGCAAAAATTTGAAAACACACTGGGTAAAACAGTTGAACCATTGGCGCCGGGTGAAAGCTGTGGCCGAAGAAGTTGCCCAGAATCATCGACAACAGAGTATGAGCAACAAACTTACTCGTTAACCCATAACGGTTATTATGACTTTGGTAACTCGCGCAGCTATTTAAAATACGATAAGTACGATAATACTTCTCGTGAAATGTTTGTTGAAAACACGGATGCGCAAACCAGTTGGACTTTACCGATTTTTGCCGGTCATAACGCGACGCTTGGTGCAGCCTACTTAAAAGAAGTGCTTGATGATTACACGAGTAATAGGATCAGCGAGTTAACCCATGTAGAAAATAAACAGTGGTCGGTATTTGCTGAGGATGAGTGGAGCACCAGCGACAAATTTAAGCTCACCACAGGTTTGCGTTACGACCACGACGATAATTTTTCAGGCCATTGGAGTCCACGTTTATATGGAGTTTATACCGCGTCTAAGGCTATCACTATCAAAGGTGGTATTTCGACAGGTTTTAGAGCGCCTAATATTCGTCAATCAAATGCAGACTGGGGACAAGTAAGTCGAGGCGGCAATATCTATGGCAACCCAGATCTTAGTCCTGAAAAGTCATTGAATTATGAAATGGGTATTTATTACGATCCACGTGGTGATTACACAATCTCAAGTACTGTGTTTTACAATGAGTTTGATGACAAAATTACGCGAATTGCATGCCCACTTACGCAATGCATGGATGGCCAAAATCAGTTTGGTTCAGATCCGACAACCTATGTAAATGTTGATGAAGCCGTGACTCAAGGGTTTGAATTTTCAGTCTCTTACGACTTAACCAGCGATTTAGGTTTAAGCGCTAATTACACTTATACCGATTCTGAGCAAAAAACCGGGCAATATAAAGGCAGTCCTCTCAATCAGTTACCTAAACATATAGTGCAAACATCGTTAAACTGGCAGCCAAGCGATAAGTTAGGGGGTTGGTTACGTGTGCATTATCGTGGTGAGGAAAGCCAACCAACCACAGGTCCTTCACAAAGCAGCCTAATTGCACCTAACTACACGTTAGCCGATGTGGGTGGTAATTATGTTTTGACTAAAAGCGTAAAGTTAGGCTTTGGTATTTATAACCTATTTGATAAAGATATCACTGAGAATGAATATGGTTATGTCGAAGACGGACGCCGTTATTGGGCATCGCTCGGGTGGCAGTTTTAATGCATACCACTTAGTAACCCCTGCTTAGGTTAAGTAATAAGGTCTCAATTGAGGCCTTATTTTATAAATGGAGCTTTATAACTAACTGAAAATATAAATAAACTATTGCTGATGAAAAGTTTCTACTCTAAAGTTAGGGGAGCGTGTGTTTCTATTTCGAAGTTTGCAGCAATGTGTTTGGCTTTTAGGCAAGGCTGGGCTTATGCAGTGTGGTTATTCCTCATAAATAGAACAAATTTTAATCCTGAAAGGTCAGTCGCCTTAGTAAGGTAAATATTTAATTACACGCTATAATAATTAACCAATATGAAGTGGTTAGATAAGATTTTTTAGCTATAGCATCTGTCACTATGCAAAATAATACGAGGTATTTATTTGAATTTCCTTCGAAGCTTCCATGATATTGTATCTGATCAAAGTCAAAGTTTTGACGAGAAAACGCATAGTTTGCTCAAGTTTGGGCTTGATGTATTTAATTTAGATATCGCGATTGTTAGTAAAATTGAACAAAATATTTATACCGTGCTCTACGTTATAACACCTGATAATTCTTTAGCTTCTGGTACAACTTTTGATTTAGAAGGCACTTATTGTGTACATACACTCGCAGCAAATGCCGCGCTTACTTTTCATAAAGCGTCGAGTAGTCGCATTGCAAACCACCCATGTTACCTAAATTTCCAGCTCGAATCTTATATTGGTGCGCCAATAAAAGTCGGTGCAACCATATTTGGTACAGTTAATTTTTCATCACCGGCTGTATCTACTCCATTTTCACAACAAGCCCATGACTATGTTGAGCTATTTGCACAATGGTTGGGTGCTGAGTTTGCCCGCAAGATCACCAATGAACAGCTTGTTAAAAACAATAACACGCTGTTAAAATTAGAGGCTGTAGCAAATATTGGCACGTGGGAAGTTGATTTACTCACTGACAAAGTCACTTGGAGCGAGCAAACACGGCGTATTTACCAAGTTAGTGATAGCTATGTTCCTGATCTTAATGCTGCGACTGAATTTTTTAAAGCAGGAGAAAGTAGAGAAAGCATCGTTAATGCAGTGAACTCTGCAATACAAAGTGGCGAGAAATGGCATCTCGACCTCGAACTTGTTACCGCTAATGGACAGACTTTGTGGGTATCAACATTTGGTGAAGCTGAATTATTAAATGGTCGATGTGTGAGGTTATTTGGTACCTTACAAGACGTGACTGAATCGGTCATGCTTCGCGAAGAGTTAAAAAATAAAAAAGCAGAAGCGGAGCGCATGTTAGAAGATAGAAGCATGCTACTAGCTAAAATAAGTCACGAACTCAGGACACCATTGAACGGCATAACCGGAATGTTAACTACGCTATTAGGTGAGCGCCGTGAAGATAAGAGAGTTGAAAAACTAAAGATAGCTTTGCGTAGCGCGGATATTTTACTGAGTATAATTAACGAAGTGCTCGACTTTTCAAAAATAAACCACGGTGAGTTAAAACTCGAACCAAATCATTTTTTATTAAAAACAATTTTTGTTGATCTTGCTTCGTTGTACATTCCATTGTTTAGAGATAGTAAGGTTGATTTTCAAACAAATATAACGATAGCAGATGACTGTTGGGCTTATTGCGATAATGCTCGGCTGAGCCAAATTGCGTCAAACTTATTAAGTAACGCGTTAAAATTCACTGACGAAGGCTTGGTAAAATTTAATGCTGATGTGAATGTAGTCGGTGATAAATTAGCCTTGCATCTTGAAGTGTGTGACAGCGGAAGGGGGATGACCAACTCATTTTTAGATTCATTGTTCTCACCTTTTACACAAGAAATAGACGCAAAAAAGAGTAAAGGTGGTACCGGCTTAGGCTTGGCAATCGTAAAAGAATTGATTGATTTTATGGGGGGGACAATAACGGTTGATAGTACCTTTAATCAGGGTACGACATTTATCGTGGATATCCCACTTGCAGTCGGCGCCGTACAAATCGAAAATAATCCTCGGGTAAACGTTGTCATAGCGGCAACTAATTTATCGGTTTTAGTCGTTGATGATAACCAAATAAACCGATTAGTACTGGACGCTTCACTTGAAAAACTAAATATTAAAGCCGATTTTGCAGTTGATGGCGAAGACGCAATTTTAAAGTGTAAGCAAAAAAAATACGATCTTATTTTTATGGATTGCGTGATGCCGCAGCTGGATGGACTTGAGGCAACTAAAATTTTGCGAGCGCAACATATTTGTCCTTATGCAGATACCTTAATAGTGGCATTAACTGCAAATACATCATCTACCGATAAAGTTGCGTGCAAAGAAGCTGGCATGGATATGTTTATTTCAAAGCCTTTTAAACTACATTCGATTGAGGAAGCGGTAGTTAATGCTGTAGGAAGGAGCAAAACTAAAGAAATAAGCTAGTTTACTGCGGTATTTTTTAAGGTTTTAGCTTTTCAAGTTATATTTGGCGACGGGTTTTTAGCATTTGAGCAGTACAGTAAAAGCAGTTTACTGATAGATAAACATAACGTGGCCTAATATTTGTATGTATTTTAATGTGGTATTTGATAAAACGCACTATGATTAGTTTTATTATCGCAATATATTATTATTTCTTTATAGATCTCAACAACAATGAACCGTATCCTAAGATACGTTATACACTATTACGCAATGATTGATTGCTTAACTGATGTGTACTGTAAATAAATAATAAAGTCTGCAATTTTACTGTTTGAGGCATGGAGTTGAATGAAAAATAGTGGTGTGGTTTGTCTCACTGATGTACTTGAACTGATGCTTGACGCTGTTTGCGTGGTTGACAAGCAAGGGGTATTTGTTTTTGTGAGCGCGGCTTTTAAAGACATTTTTGGTTACGAGCCTTGCGAAGTAATTGGTAAACCAATGCTCGACTTTGTTTATAAAGAAGATGTTGAGATCACGCTTGACGCAGTAAATACGTTATTATCTGGAGGCTCTAAACCGCGCTTTGAAAATCGTTGGGTGAGAAAAGACGGGCAAGTGGTGCATATATTATGGTCTGTCCGCTGGTCTGATTCACATCAGTTCAGAATTGCTGTTGCTCATGATATCACCGAGCGCAAAAAATTTGAAAAGCAATTACAACATATGGTGGGACATGATCAGTTAACGGGTTTACCCAATCGCATGCTGTTACTTGACCGAATTCAATCAACATTAACGAAAGCTGACCGACAGCAGGTTGAATTATCGCTACTATTTATAGATTTTGATGGTTTTAAAGAAGTTAATGATTCATATGGGCATCAATGTGGTGATCGATTATTACAAGCCATTGCTGCTCGGCTACAAGGGTGTGTTCGAGGGTCTGATACTGTTGGGCGCTTAGGTGGCGACGAATTTTTAGTCTTACTTCATGGGATTAGCTTACGCTCAGACGTACATAAAACAGCTGAAAAAATCCGCAAAGAGTGCGAACAAGCTTTTGTGATAGATGAACATTCATTACAGCTTTCAGTCAGTATCGGTATCGCCAGTTATCCTGAAATGGGCGAGAATGAACAACAACTTAT
The DNA here is from genome assembly GCF_014163635.1 of Pseudoalteromonas sp. SR44-8. Classification (NCBI taxonomy): domain Bacteria; kingdom Pseudomonadati; phylum Pseudomonadota; class Gammaproteobacteria; order Alteromonadales; family Pseudoalteromonadaceae; genus Pseudoalteromonas; species Pseudoalteromonas sp. SR44-8. Next base: position 129,351 of record NZ_JACJDS010000004.1, on the reverse strand, counting down.
TCAACATGCAGATCAAGCAATGTATGTTGCAAAAAATGCAGGGGGTAATCGTATTGTCTAAACACGTTACTCCCCTTTGATCAAAATCAACATTCAGCTTTATAACTAATATTTTTACGTCTTTTTTGGTTTGTTAGTTGCTGTCTTTACTTGTAGACATTGAACTGCCAACCGATGCAACTATCACCAAAAGAATTGCTAACCATTGCCAAAGAGTTAATAACTCGCCTAAAATTATAAAGCCAGCAAGTGCCGCAATAGCGGGCTCTAAGCTCATCATAATACTAAACCCTTGTGCAGGCATATTACGCAGTGCAACCATTTCCAGCGTATAAGGTAGGGCACTTGACATAATAGCAACCAATAAACCTAAAGGGATCACTTCCCAGCTTAGTAGTGCACCACCTTGAGAAATAGCACCATAAGGCACTAATATAAGCGCCGCGACACTCATACCAAGGGCAACAGTCATCCCGCCAGAGCTTTGATTACCCGTTTTTTTGCCAAATAAGATATAGCCAGCCCAACATGCACCAGCACCTAGTGCCAGAATCACGCCCAGTAGATCGAGACTTTCTTCACCTTTCATATCCGGGAGCAACATTACGATCCCCGATATAGCACAGGCGACCCAAAATAAATCTCGCTTACGTCGCGATGATAGCAGCGCTACCGCTAACGGGCCGGTAAATTCAAGTGCGACTGCAATCCCCAATGGAATACGCTCAATGGCGTAGTAAAATAAAATGTTCATACCGCCCAAGCATAAACCATAAACCATAATTGGCATGCGTTGACCAAGTGGCGGAAATGCGCGCCAAGGTTTAAACACTAAACACAATATAGCTGCTGAGAAACCCAAACGAAGTGCCGTTGTCCCTTCTGGGCCAATTATTGGAAACAGTTGCTTAGCAATTGAAGCGCCTGACTGAATAGTCACCATGGCAAGTAATACGCAAATAACAGCAATGAAAAAAGGAGGAATTGTGCGTTGCATTACAGTCCTTATAGTAGTGCAAAAGGTTATTGGCGGGGATTCTACGCGCTTTTTGAGAGCGGGGCTAAGCTTTTGCGGTAAAAGTTTTTAATTATGATGAGGTACCCAATGCGCTTTAGTAAACTTAGGTTTTTGTATTCTTGCCTCAGCGTAGTCTTAAACTAAATATAGTACTTTTAGTATAAATAACGACTGCTTTGGCAAGTGATATTAGCTTAATTTAAACTTATTTATTTGTGTATTTAAATTAATCGCAACTTGCGCGAGTTCACTAGACGAAGACGAAATTTGTGCGGTTTGCGACTTCGACTGCATACTGGCATCTTGAATACCAGTTAAGCGTTCAGCTATATCTTCGGTTACTTGTGCTTGTTGCTCGGATGCAGCTGCAATGGTTCGGTTTGCATCTGAAATTAAGCGCACTTGGGTGCTTATTTCTTTGAGCATTGAGCCCACTTTTTCTGAGTTTGATACTGCGTCTTTAACCCGCGTATCACTGCTACGGATCCGTTCGGTTACAGCGTTACTTGCAGACTGTAAGCTATTGATTTTTTGTTGTATCTCAACTGTTGAGCTTTGTGTTCTGCTCGCTAATGTCCTTACCTCGTCGGCAACGACGGCAAAACCTCGACCTTGTTCGCCAGCTCGTGCGGCCTCAATTGCAGCATTAAGTGCTAATAGATTAGTTTGTTCAGCAATATTGCTGATCACATTTAAGATCACCGCTACTTCGTTAACTGAAGATTCGAGATCATTTAAATCATTAATTGACTCGGTTAATATTTCAGCAACCGATTCGACAGAATGAATACTCTGATTAACGACATCGATCCCTGCTTGTGTTTTAGCATCTGCATCTCCTGCGTTTTGAGCCGCTTCAGAGCAGTTTTTTGATACTTCTTTGACGGCGGTGGAGTTTTCATATACTGAACTTGAGATCACCTCAATTGCTTGACTCTGCTCGTCATTAAGCAGTCTTGCCTGCTGTGCAATAGAATCTAGCTCGTTGGCAGCAATTTGGGCTTGTTGGGATTGCGAGTTAATTTCTGACAGTAAGGTAGATAGTTTATCGATCATAATATTAAAACTGGCTGATAACTCTGCAATTTCATCGTTACCGGAGTGAGCAATTTTATGCGTTAAATCACCATTGGCGATTCGTTGTGCTTCATTGACTAATAGCGTGGTTGTCTTTATTACGCGCTTCTCAAGCTGTAAGTAGCATAAAATTAAAATAGTGATTATAACTAATACCATCACAATACTAATAAGGCTTAAATTAGCAACACGATTGTTATTATTCATTACTTCTTGCAAGCTGCTGTTTTCTACCGCAGCTAAAAATTCTTGCACCGGAGTCTGTATTTTAGCTACTTCATCCATATATCCCTTATCGGTTAGCAGTCCTATTGCCTGCACCCACTGTTTTGATTCGCTCGTACTTAATAATGATGGTGATTGCCCAGCAAAACTACTTACCAATTGAAAAGCTTGTTCTTCAGTGTTGACTAACTGCAAAGAGAGCGAGTTAGATTTATTTAGCAAAGCAAGTTCTTGTTCATTTACATTAAATTCTTTTAAGCGATCAATATAAGATTTTTTACGACCGTCTAACCAGGGTTCAGTCCCTTCAATTTGATTTACAAGTTCATAGTATTGTTTTTTATAGCTAGGTTGTAGGGTGACAACATATTGTCGGGCGAGTTCTGTTAGCTTGATAGAGTTGGAGGCAGACAGCTTAGCAAAATGACTTAGTTGATAGCGTTGCTGAGCAGATTGTTGACTATCAGATAATCCTGTTTTTAACAGTAATATGATAATGAGTAGCCCTGCTGCAATTGTGATTGCTAGAGCAAAAACAGTTCTTAGCATTAATCTTATTGTCAAAATTGCCTCTGCTGCGATTTAATAATAATGCTAAATAACTATAGAATATAATTTCAATTAACTAAAGAATTCATGGATTTTATTTATTATTGGATACGCATTAAATTAGTGAGCAGATTGCAAGAGTATGATAAAAGTGACAACAACATTGGCAAGCCTCAAAGCATTGAGGCGTTGTTTTGCGTGAATAATATTTTGTAGCTTATAGTAGGTCGGCTGGATAAATAACACCAAGTTGCTGTCTTGCTTTATCAAGTACAGCCATCACATTGATACTTAGTTGATGGGTATTGATAGGTGATTCGAGTTGTCCTGCGTTGGCGATTGTAATGAAATGGGCAACTTCGTGGCGCATAAAGTGTTCATCAAATGGCTGTGATAATTCTTCAACACTGCCATCATTAGCAATAAATTGTATCTGTTTTAATAACGAAACGGCTTCAATTCTAATACGGCCCAGCTCACCTTGGATTTCTGTAAAATTATCACCTTGAGATATTTTTGAATAACTGATCACTGCTTGCTTATCACTATAATTTAGTAATACATCACCAGCACCATCTACCCCTGTTTCAAGTAATACTCCACTGGCTTTTACCGTGTTTGGTGCACCCCAAAGTGCGATCAAGATATATAGCGGATAAACCCCTAAATCGACGAGCGCACCATTAGCGAATGCTGGCAAAAAGGTGTTAGGGCGCTCACCATTTTTGTATTTATCATAGCGTGATGAATATTGACTATACTGACCTATGTATTTACGTGGCGTCCCAATTTTGGCAATGGCTTGCTGTAAAACGGCAAAGTTAGGCAAGTGAGTGGTCATCATCGCTTCCATATAAAGGCGATTATTTTGTTTTGCCGCGTCCACTATCGCGGCTAATTCTTGGCTATTTGCTGCTGCAGGTTTTTCACCTAACACGTGCTTTCCTGCATTTAAACAGGCCACAGCATAGCTTTTATGCAAACTATTGGGGGCTGCGATATATACAGCGTCTACACTGTCGTCGCTGCATACTTGCTCAATAGTCGTAAATACTTTTGCATTTTTTATAGCGTGCTTAGCTAAAAACGCATGACCGCTTTGCTCGGCACGCGAACATACGCCATATAATGAAAACTCACTGACTGTTTTAGCCGCTGCAAGTAAAGTATCGCTAATAAAATTAGTGCCGACTATCACAAAATTCATGGCTACTCCTGATTGTTGAATTGTGCAAGCCAAGCTTGCCAGTCTGCCTCAAAGCCTAACATTTGTTGGTGCTTTTTAGCTAATAGGTGTTTTTGTTTATCTTCACTGGCTTGAAATGGACCTACTCGGCACAGCGAACAGCTATCAACTGCTAAGTAGCTTGGTATAGTTAATCGATTATGGAGTTCAGTCGTTTCTTTTGGGCTGAATACATAAGTGGTACCACTGGTGTCTTTTACGTGTTTGTCACGATCAACATTACGGATTTTATAGCCAGGGAAAGGACTGATATCAAATGGCATTTGGCCGATATAGCGTGATGCTAAGCCATAATTTAAGCTGCCTTCAATATTCCACTCACGATATGGTTTAACATCTTTTGAGGTGATGTAGCACAACATTGGGCCATTGTTATCAAGAGCATAGCTGGTGGCATATTTAATATATTGGTGTAGCAAAGCCCGGTTGAGGGTATTCATACTGGTTGTTTGGGTGTTTTCACGATAAGCGCTTTCCCCGACAAAAGCAGGAATAAGCGGAAATTGAAAAATCACCACATCAAATAGCTCGCCATTTAAGCGTTGCCAGGCTTGTGGGTCAGTCACATCAAAACTATCAAGTACCGTAATGTGATGATCTCGCAGTGCATTTAGTGCGTTATCAGCATATTTGGAGGTGATCGTGGCTGCACTATCATAGGTAGAAGCAACTAACTTGGCCGGCTTTAGATCAGTAGATAAAGCATGAGAAAACGATAAGTCGCCATCGCCAACGGTAAGGATCCGCCAATTAGGATTTAAATACATTAATTCAATTATTCTAGTGGTGTGTTTTTAGCATCATGATCAATTAAACGTAAAAACGCTAAGCGAGTTTTTAGTCCTTCAATCGCGATTTGTTTGATAATTAAATTAAACGTGATTAATACTGCAAACGCAATATGAATAGGGCCATGAGTAAAGCCTGCGTCTGGATCGAAGAGCATTAAGCCAAACAGTAAAAAGAGTACCACGAGTGCAATTTCAAGCCATTGATTAGAATAAAACGATAATCGGCCTTCACTCTTATGATCTTTCTTGATTTGAATAGCACAAAAAAAAGGGATCACTTTAATTTTGAAATGAGCGCTTTTCTCAACATAGTTTTCACCGAGTTGATCAAGCTGTTGGCGCAATTGGTCTATCATTTTAGTTCCTCAAAAAGCAGTGCACGGATGGTACATTAATCCGTTTTAAAGGGCGAGTTAGTTAGGGTATAAACTAATGCCTATTACTAATATATGGCAAACAAACACCACTGAGGTTAATACAAAGCGCATTTTTTGATAATCAGCATGATAGCTTTGCCATTGCGGGCTGGTTTTTTCAAATAGTAATACCAGCCAAAAACTAACCGCTAACCAAGCCAAGGTTATGTGTTGTGGTAAAAAAGCTAAAAAGCCAAGCGGTAAAATCGGTAGTATAGCCTTAATCGCATCTCGATAACTCTGTTGTCCAGCGTGCCATAAGTTACCACTCATAAAAGCCAAAATCGCAATACTATAAAAAGTAAAAAACTGCATATTAAAGTTATTACTACCGACTAATAACGGCCAACCGACACACGCTAAAAAGGGCAATAAGCCTAAATAGCCTAACTGGATATGATTGATGAATTTATTCATGGCTTACCCCAAAATTAACTAAAAATACGTATTCGCGATATTTTTCAGTGAGCATTGTAACATTAGACACAAAAAAAGCTTTAGCCCTATCTGTCCAGATGACAGTGACCACTTCAGTCAATAAAATCGATTGAATTAATCTAAACAATCAATTTTATTAATTTTTATTTGCACCTTATTGTATTACTCAAGCCAACGCAGCAGCCTGCGTTGTTTACACTTTAAATAAACAAATGAGGAATACTATGAGCACTTCATTAATTAACACTAAATTACAACCTTTCAATGCAACGGCTTACCACAATGGTGATTTTGTTGAACTATCAGAACAAGATGTTTTAGGTAAGTGGTCTATTTTCTTTTTCTACCCAGCTGATTTTACCTTTGTATGTCCTACGGAACTGGGTGATGTTGCAGATCACTATGCGCAATTACAAGAAATGGGTGTAGAGGTTTACTCAGTATCGACTGATACTCACTTTACTCACAAAGCATGGCACGATACATCAGACACTATTGGTAAAATTACTTACCCTATGATCGGTGACCCAACAGGGCGTATTACACGTAACTTTGGCGTAATGATCGAAGACGAAGGCCTAGCTCTTCGCGGTACGTTTGTAATGAACCCTGAGGGCGAAATCAAAATCATTGAAACACATGATTTAGGTATTGGCCGTAGTGCCAAAGAACTAGTACGTAAAGTACAAGCGGCACAATACATTGCGACTCATGATGGTGAAGTATGTCCGGCTTCTTGGCAGCCAGGTGAAGAAACATTAGCACCATCGCTTGATTTAGTTGGCAAAATTTAAATCTACTATTACAAAGCATTAATATGCTTGAAGGCTCATCATCACAATTTTATTAAGCACATTAGCGTGATGATGGGCATTTTTGCTAAAACAAGGGTAAGTCATGTTAGATACCAACATTAAAAATCAATTAAAAAGTCACTTTGCAGCTATTGCTGATCCTGTTGAGCTACTTATCGCCTTGGATGACAGCAAAAAATCAATAGAAATTGACAATTTAGCCAACGATATTGCGTCGTTGAGCGACAAATTTTTGGTGCGAGATAATCCAGATAGTGGCGTACGCCGTCCATCAATAACGGTATCTTCACCTATTCGAGATAGCCAAATTACCTTTGCTGGTGTGCCGATGGGGCATGAGTTTACCAGTTTGGTATTAGCGTTGTTACATACGGGCGGGCATCCGAGTAAGGCGTCGGCTGCAGATCTTGAGCAAATCAAGTCACTGACCCAGCCACTCGAGTTTGAAGTGTATATTTCATTAAGTTGCCAAACATGTCCGCAAGTCGTACAAGCGCTTAATTTAATGGCTGCTAATAATAGCAACATCAAAGCAACTATGATTGATGGGGCATTATTTCAAGATGAAGTAGAGCAGCGAAATATACTTGCAGTACCCGCGGTGTACTTAAATGGCCAGCCCTTTAGCCAAGGTGCGATGAGCTTAACTGATATTTTAAATAAAGTTGATAGTAAAGGGGCAGAGCGCCAAGCCGCTTCTCTCAATGAAAAATCACAATTTGATGTGCTTGTCGTAGGTGGTGGCCCTGCTGGTGCATCGGCAGCAATTTATTCAGCACGTAAGGGCTTGAATACGGGCATTGTTGCTGACCGGTTTGGTGGACAAGTAGCTGATACCCTAGCAATCGAAAATTTTATATCTATTAAAGCAACCGAGGGGCCTAAGCTCGTAGCTCAGCTTGAAGAGCATGTTAAAGAGTACGATGTAGATGTCATGCACAATCAACGAGCCGTCGGTCTTAGTTATAAAAATGGTTATGAAATCACGCTTGAAAACGGAGCTGTGCTCAGTACTAAATCGTTAGTACTGGCAACGGGCGCTCGCTGGCGTGAAATGAACGTAGCTGGTGAACAACAATACCGTGGTCATGGTGTAGCGTATTGTCCACATTGTGATGGACCGTTATTTAAAGGCAAACCTGTTGCCGTTATTGGTGGTGGTAATTCGGGCATTGAAGCAGCAATTGATTTAGCTAATATTGTTGAGCACGTTACGGTACTTGAATTTGCAGATACGTTACGCGCCGATGAAGTGCTTATTCGTAAAGCGAAAAGCTTAAAAAATATTACTATTATTAAGAATGCCCAGACTACAGAAGTACTCGGTGATGGTAAAAAAGTGACGGGCTTAAGCTATACTGACCGCACCTCAGGTGAGAACAAACAGTTAAACTTAGCAGGTATCTTTGTACAAATAGGCTTAATACCTAACACTGAATGGTTAAAAGACAGTAATGTTGAACTCAGTCAGTTTGGCGAAATAATAATAGATGCAAAAGGAGCGACATCTTTAGCTGGAGTATATGCTGCTGGAGATGCAACGACCACACCATTTAAGCAAATCATCATTGCGATGGGCAGTGGTGCAACAGCAAGCCTAGGGGCATTTGATTACTTAATTCGTCAAACACCTAGTGAAGAGCAACGCGTAGCATAAATCAAATTATAGTCTCTTGATATAACAGCTCCCACCCATAGCTGTTTGTTCACCCAAGCCGCCCTCTCCAAAGGCGGCTTTTTTGGATAAAAAAATGTGCTAGTATTTAGACTTATTTTTTAAAAGAGTTTTAGCATGTATCAAGGAAGTTGTTTGTGTAACAAGGTCACAGTGCAAATTGATGGCCCGATCCAGAGCATTATTCATTGCCACTGCTCGTTGTGTCGTAAAGCCAGTGGCACTGCATTTGCTACTAACGGGTTTATTAATCGTGCTGATTTTAAAGTAATCAAAGGCAATGAGTGGTTAAGCAGCTTTGAATTTAAACTAGGGCGTATCCGCTATTTTTGTAGTGCATGCGGTAGCCCAATTTACAGTGAAAACCTTGATGATATAAGCAGACTAAGGTTGCGTCTCGGCGTGCTCGATAGTGATATTACAGAGCGGCCAATTAGTCATAATTTTGTCAGCTCAAAAGCGAATTGGGAGCAAATAAATGCTGATATCCCACACTATGATGGTTTTGAACCGACCCGCTAAGTTCGTTGGCTGATAGTGTTTTTATAATAAGTAAACTGGTAAATAGTCTGTGCCGCAACTCTCTGTTGCTTTTAAAGCAGTTGTTTCCCAGCACTTGTTCATTGGTACTGAGCTGCGGTTATAAATTGTTCAAAACTTTCACACCACACAATCACAGTGTTAAAGCGTGCAATATTAATATCGGCTGGTACTTTAATTATAAAACCATCGAATGTATTTACGCTTGCAACCCTTGTCATTGTACCTTTATATGCTAAAAAATCGGCTTCATTATCAATAAAGCGATTAGCTAAATAAAGTTGATAATCTGGACCTGGGCTCAAGATGCCATCAAAAGAGATCATATTGTTGGTTAATCTGACTTGGCCGTTACCATAATGCAAAGCATCAGAGCCTGCGAGATCAGCTTTGAATTCACCACTATAAAGTGCTTGTTGTGCATGTGTAGCCAACTCAAGTTTGCTGGGAGAGGGGGGAGCCGTTAAAATTGGCAGTGTGTATAACCCTGCAACAAAGCCAACACAAAATATCATCAGATAAACGACTACCTGCCACAATTTACGCATCATAATAAGACCTTATCCATGAGAATATTCAGTATATTGGGCAAAACAAGCGGATGCCTTCATCTATAGTTATAAGCTAGCTTACAAAATCGGATTGGGCGAGTTCAATCGTCATTTAAGTATTTACTTTATTAGGGTGCTTGACCCTATTGTGAACTGACTTAGTTGTTAGCTCGCAATAAGTAATGTGAGCTATGTTGTTGCTAATTTAACTGGAAAATTTTTCTTGTTGATAATGCGAGATCTTGTTCTTTGTCACCAAAAAATTGTTGATAAAGCTGCTCAAACTTACCGTTTTTTTGAAGTTTTAGTAACCCAGCCTCTAACTCCATTAGTAAAGCATCGTTTTGTTTATGAGTGTAAAAATAATAATGACTCGGGTATTGCAACATGATCGTTGGTTCAATCATTAAGTTTTGATGCTGCAGTTTAGTCACCTCAGCGGCAATAGCTGATACAGAGCGAGGAAAATAATCTGCCAAACCTGTCTCGAGTGCTCTAGTCATGCCTTTATAATCTAGCTCACCATTAACAGTGAAGCCATTGCGTATAAGCACATCATAATCAGACCAACTCTGCTTTTGTAATGCTATTAAAGGCTTCAGCTGTGCTGAAGTTGATATTTCAGCGAAGCGCGGTTGTTGATTTTTATTAATTATTAGTAATCGCTTGCCGTGTAAACCTTGGTAAATTGACAATGAGGTATGATGTAAATCTGGGTAGCTGTTAGCAGGGAGCGATAGCCAAGCTAAATTAATACTGCTTGCTTTTGACAACTCTTCCACCACGCGTTTTTTATTCATTGGTCTAATGGAGTATATAAAATTAACCTGTTTTCCTTGCTCAGCAAAGGCGAGCGTTAACAGCGCATGAATATAGTGATTACGAGGGGTATCTGTTGTGCTGGGGCTGGCTAAATGAAGATTAACGATTGCTTCATTAGCATGTACAAAGTTAGTAAACGCCAAAGGCAATAACAATAACCAGAGCACTGCAAAATTATACAATTTCATCATTGAGCTATAACTTAAAAGTTTATGGCTCAAGTATAGCAAAATTATAATACCTCATTGTTGCAAAAAATATTATAAAAACGTAGAGGCTTTTGAATTACGTATTATACTTGTAAATATTAAAGATGTAGCTTTGGAATACTATGTTAAATAATTACTTGGTCCGTTCCCGTTTAATTGTATTAGCGCTTTTACCCGTTGTAATTTTTACGATTACTGCCATATATTCAATTAGTACTATGGGAGGATTAGTTAAAGGAATTGACAGTTTATATGAGAACCGTGTCGTACCATTGAAACAGATAAAAACGGTGTCAGATAACTACGCAGTTAATATTGTTGATTTATTTCATAAGTTCAAAGCTGGTACCATTAGTCAAAATGATTTACTTGCGGCAGTACAGCAGTCTCAAAATACAGCCGATAAAGAATGGAATACTTACCTTAGTACAGACTTAACCAGTGAAGAAAAAAGCTTAGTAAATACTGTCGAACAAAAACTTAAGCCAGTTCAAGCGCAAATTAAAAACTTGTTGAACAAAGTACGCACAGGGGATTTCCAGTCACTCCCACAACAGCAGTTTGTTACTGATCTATATAATGTATTCGATCCGTTAAGCGCAAGCTATCAAGCTTTAATAGAGCTGCAATTAAATGAAGCTAATCACTTTAAGAAACAAGCCGACGAAAACTTTGCGTTAGTAAGTCTAGTGATGAAACTATCAGTAGCACTGTTGATTTTTTTGTTGTTAGCCATTGCTTATTTTATTTACCGTTCAATTCAAAACCCATTGGTGGCGCTGCGCGATACCATTACGCAAATTGCAAATAATGCTGACTTGCGAATACGAGCCAATGTACTTGGTGAAGATGAAATTGCAGATACTGCACGAAACTTTAATAATATGTTGTCACGTATACATACTTTAGTAACCGATGTATCTGGGGCGACGTTAACTTTATCTTCTGCGGCAGAAGAAATGAACTCAATTAGTGAGCAAGTGGCCTCAACAGCCACAGAGCAAGAGCAACAGTCTACAATGATTGCGACAGCCATTACGCAAATGAGTAGTGCGATTGAACAAGTGGCACAAAATGCGATGGCCACATCAGAAAAAGCCACTAATGCAGATAGTAAAGCACAACAAGGGCAGCAAGCCGTTGCTGATAATATTAGCTCAATCCAAACGTTATCTAAGTTAGTAAATACAAATACACAATTAATAAACGACCTTAATACACAAACAAATGATATAAATCAGGTTGTAATGATGATCCAAGGCGTTGCAGAGCAAACTAACTTACTGGCTTTAAATGCTGCGATTGAAGCCGCAAGAGCAGGGGATTCTGGTCGTGGTTTTGCTGTTGTTGCCGATGAAGTAAGGCAGCTTGCTCATAATACCCAAAAAGCCACAGCGAGCATTAATGAAATGATCAGCAAGCTACAAGGTATGGCTCAACAAGCTGTTGTTGCTATGGGCAACGCTGAAAGTAGTGCACAAGAAAGTGTTGATCATGCAGAATATTCATCACAAGTTTTAACTGAAATAAATCAAGAGGTAACCGAAATTGCCGATATGAACACGCAAGTGTCAACAGCCACTGAAGAGCAAAAAATGGTGGCCCATGAATTAAGTAGTAACATCAACGAGTTTAGTTCTAGTATTGCATCAGTGAGTGAAAGTTCTCAGCAAAACGCACAAGCATCACAGGAGTTGGCGTTACTCGCAAGTATGTTACAACAACAAGTAAATGAGTTTAAAGTATAACACTGTAATGAGTGTACCTTGTTACTAATAGAGTACGAATGACAAGGTACAGTCTAAATTTATTAGTTTCACAAGGTTTGGATCGCGCAGTTTTGTGACAACATCAGCAAAAACAATAAGCTGCCACACACTTTTTTATAGATAAAATCATTGTTCTATAGCTGCATGTTTTGCAAGTGTTGCTGTGCAGCCACAATCCCCATCTGATAACCATCGCTGAGCTTTTGATAGTTTTTAGTGGTGCGGCCAACGTTAAAGTCAGCAGGTGGTGCGATGATATTTATTTTACAGTCTGCAGGTGGATTATGAATAAACGCAATACTGGCATTATAGTTATCAGCACGAGCTAAAGATGCACTGGCAAGTGCCGGGTGGTTTTTATAAATGCGGCGTGTAAACCATGGGGCCTTACTGGTTTTTTTACGATATCCAAGTGGTTGTGATAAAACGACCGTGATTTCTTCAGCCCCCATTTGATAGGCTTTTCGGATCGGAATTGAATCAGCCACACCGCCATCGGTCATGGCAATACCATCAATGACTGGGTAATCTCGATAAGCAATAGGAATCGCACAGGAGGCTTTTAACTGCTGCTCCATTTGCTCTGCTGTCGCTTTTAAATACTGCGCTGATGCTGTGTCTATATCGGTTGCGACTATATAAAATTCACAGTTCTGTGCTGCAAATGTGCCAAGATCTAAACGAATATCAGCCATGGTGGTTTGCCATAACCAATCTAAGTCAAATAAATGCCCACCACGGATAAAGCGCGCTAAATTAATAAACTCGGGTCGGCATGAATAATCAGTGATCACTTTATGATTACGTTTAGCTTGTTGGCATAAATAAGCCGCAATATTAGTTGCTCCAGCAGAGACACCAAAGCAGCGATTAAACGGTTGGTATTGTGCCCCTAAGAACGCATCAAGTACGCCGGTGGCAAATATGCCGCGCATTGCACCACCTTCTACAACAAGGGTGTGTTTGTTGTTGCTCACCAAATTTTCTCCTTTAACTACTAACATTCGAGTTAATCACTTTGCAGTGCTTCAATAGGATCAAGCTGTGACGCTTTGATCGCGGGGTATACACCAAAAATAAGGCCGACTAACGCACAAATACTAAACGATAACACTATGGCGGTCATTGACCACGATACCGCCCACTGCGAATACATAGAGATAATTTCAGACAAGCCAATACCAAATACCACACCCAGTAAGCCACCTAAAATAGAAATGGTAAAGCTCTCGGCAATAAATTGTATCCGAATGTCTTTTTGTGTTGCACCAATAGCACGCAGTAAGCCAATTTCTTTAGTGCGTTCAAGCACCGTCGCCAACATGATATTCATAATACCGATACCGCCAACCAAGAGTGAAATGCCTGCCACGCAGGACATCACAATATTAAATATTTGCTGGGTTTGTTTTTGCTGGGCTAATAACGCGGCAGGAATAACTAATTCAAAATCATCAATATCACTGTGGCGATTTTGCAGTAAATGTTCCAGTGCTTGTGCGGCAACAATTGGATCAACCGATTTATCAATGGCTAGTTTCAAGCTGCTGACTTCACTATCAAGTAAGCCACTTTCAAAGCGGTGTAATGCAGTACTAAGTGGAATAAATACTTGGTTTTGTTCGTTACCAAGTTTGACTCCTTGAAATTCTTTTTTCTTTAAATAAGGCGCTTGTAAAATACCGACTACTTTAAACCATAAGTGGTTAATTTTTATTTGTTGACCGAGTGCGTCACCTAACGGAAATAGTTGCTTGGCAGTATTTGCGCCAAGCATTGCCACTTGAGCAAACCGTTGTTGATCGTTTTTATTTAATATACGCCCAGCAAATAGTTGAAAATGTGACAGCTGAAAATAATTAGCGCTTACACCTACGGCATTGGCGTCGCTGTTGTTGTATTGGCTAAAAATATGATACGTCTCGATGGTTTTTTGTGCGGCAAAATCGGTAACAAAAGGCAGCGAGTCGTGGGCAACTTGGGCATCACGCAGGCTTAAACCGGCCGAATGCTTACGTTGCTCTTTGAGTTCTTTTTCATCGAACTCTTTGCCATTAACAATCAAATTATATAACCCCATAGAGTCAATCATTTTCATGGCTTCACGTTCAGCACCTTCACCAATATTGAGCATAGCAATGACGGCACCGACACCAAATATCATCCCTAATAAAGTCAGTAAAGTACGTAATTTATGCTGTGCAAGCTCTAAGGCGGTGTCGATAAATAAAGTTAAATATTTCATCAGATGTCCTTTATATCAATGAGTGAGATCACATCATTAGCAGCTAAACCTGCGAGGATCTCTACATGACTAAGGTTATGTTTGCCTAATGAAACGGTCTTTTTGACAAATTCGCCAGCTTCTTCAACATAAACATAATGCGCATTTTGTTCGGTAAAAACACTTTGTTTGGGTACCACTAAACGCTCACTTTGCGGTGTCACTAAAATAGTCGCATTGAGTTTTAAACTCGGGCGTAAAGCGTTATTTTGCTGATTTATCGTTGCTTTTAGCTCGTAAAATTTTTGTGGATCGCCGCGTTTTATTGATTTAGGAAACGGCGATACCGCGATTAACTCGCCGCTAAATTGCTGCTCAGGCAATGCAATAAGTTTGAATGTAAGTGACTGACCTACTGTTAAATCGATTGCTTCACGTTCAGACACATATAATATCAACTGCATTTGGCTAACATCAGGCAGTGCTGCTATTTTTTGACCAGGCCATAAGGATTCACCCGCTCGCGGTTTTTCGCCGCGCCAATTAGTACTATGGGTTAATAAGCCATCGTGAGGGGCGATGATCTCAAGCAATGATAGGTTAGTGTTCAACGTTGCTAATTTTTGTTTGTATTGGTCTTCTTTCATTTTTAATAACATCAACTCTCCGGTGGCACTTTGCTCAAAACGGCCAGTTTGCCAGTCGTAGTAGTTATGTTTTGCATTTAAAAACTCAACATTTTGTTGTGACTCTAAAATATCTAATTTAGAGCGAATGCGTTCATCTTCAATTGAGTAATCTTCGGCAAATTGCTTTTCTTCATTAACCAATACAATATCGTGCTCTAAAATAGTCTTATCTTTATCTATTTCTCCTGATTTTTGTGCTAAATCTTGCGCTGCTAAAGCCGCTTGATTAGTGTTTTTTTGGCTTTGCCGACGCATTTGTTCGCCATCAAAACGAGCAATGACCTGACCTTTTTTAACTTGGCTATATTCTGGCATTAACCATGCTAAAGTTTGTGGCCCACGGCTTGATGCTGGCGCAACAATCAGGGTTTCATTTGCTGCGATCAAATGCCCTTTGGCTTCAACCTCAGTTTTAAAACTATGTTCACTAACCGTATAAGTAAGCGCGTTTTGAATTTCATGTTCTTTTGAACAACCGCTGATAAATAAAGCTGTAACGATTAAGCTAAGTGCAAAGCTCGTTTTCATAATTTTACCTCGTCGCCTAGTTGTAGGCCGCTTTTAACTACGGCGAGATTATCGGTAAAGTGACTTATCTCTATAAATTGTTTGTTATTTTCAGTGGTTGCAACATAGGGACCTTGTTGATCATATTGCAAACTGGTTAAAGGAATACTCAATACTTGAGGTAAGCGAGCGGTGGTGATCTCTAAGCGCGCAGTAAGTCCTGGGCGAATAACACTGGTGTCAATATTATCAATACTAACAATGGCATCCACAATCCGACGCTTATCTTGATATGACTTTTCTCTAAATACACGACCCAAACTCTTTATTTTCCCTGACACAACTAGTTCGCTACTGCCATCAATGGTTATTTTAACTGTTTGCCCTGGGGCAATTTTACCGCTGTCGGGTTCATCGATTTGTGCTTTTACTTGCATATTTTTAAGTACAGCAAGCTCAATAACAGGCTGACCAAATTGCACACTTTCGCCAATGGATGACTTTTCACCTTCATAATTGGTTTTATAAATTACCAGCCCATCAATTGGGGCTTTTACCTTAAGGCGTTCAATATCTTGTAAATACCCGTCTACCTCACTTTGCAGCCGTGCAACTTTGCTTTGCACCATTTTTAAGTTTAGTTCTTTGCTCTGTTGCTGAAACGTTTGCTTACTTTTAGCAAGCGTTAGATCGTTGTTTGCAATAGTAAAATCAATTTGTGACTTTTTACGTTCAACTTCAGAACGAGATTGATCAACAATCTCTGCTTTGCGTTTAGCTTTATCGTAGTTCATTTTCATTTCGGCAACGCTGAGGGTCAGTTCTTGCTCTTTGATAAGTTCTTTATTTTGCGCATTTTCGAGCTGTTTTTTTGCTCGCTCTAATGAAGATTGTTTGTCGATTAGCTTATCGCGAACTTGTTTATCGTCAAACGATACCACCACTTGGCCTTTTTTAACTTGGGTGTTTTCCGCTAGCATAGTCTTAATTTGGTATTGCCACATACGAGCAACCGACGGCGGGGCAATGATCGCACTGGTTGATGACTCCAGTTCGCCATTGGCATTAACCGTGATAGCAATATCACTCTTTTTCACCAGATAATGTTGTTGCTCATCGTCATTACATGCAGTTAATAGCAGCATACTCAATATTATGCATAAAACGTTATGATTCATCAGAGTCTTCTCCGATTGTTAATTTTGCACTCATGCCCGGTAACAGTTTTAAGTTCTGAGCGTTAAAGTTAAAGCGAGTTCTAAAGTAGGCATCTTTGCCCCACTGAAGGCGTTCTTCTGGCTGAGTTGAAATTTCGCTTAAAGTCGCATTGAGCGGCTGTTGTAAATAGGCGTCAAATAACAATTGCGCCTGTTGGCCAAGTTGTAAATGTTGATAATCAATTTCGTGTACCCAGGCTTCAATGTAGAGTTCACTCATGGCCGGTATTTCGACAATTTTCCAGCCTGGTTGGGCTGTCATACCAACAAATGCTTTTTCGCCATTCCACGGATGGTTTGCATATAAAACGGGCCCTGTACGCTGTGCCTTAATGCTCATACTTGCCAGTTGCGTTTTATTGTATGCAAGGTCTGTTTTTAGTTGTTCAATAGTCAGTAGCTGCTTATTGCGCGCAACGGTATTTTCAGTTTTAACTTGGCTGAGTTCTTCGGATGATTTTTGTTTATTGATCAGGGCTTTTTCAAGTTCGAGCTGATTTTTTTGATAATCATAGGTACTTAAGTTAGCGTGTGGAATAGCTGCATCAATACGGGCACGCGCTAGTAAAAGCTCCGTGCGCTTAAAGTTAAACTCAGCTTCTATTTGTTTTTCTTGATTGCTAGTGGTGATCCTAAGCAGCTCTTCTTCGGCGGCCTCTAAACTTACTTCATCTTGTTCAATTTCAGTGGCAATTGAGCCGCTATCAAACACCACAACAACATCATCTTGTTGCGCTATTTCGCCTTCTTTCATCATCCATTGCACTTGTACTCGCCAATTGTCTGATTTTGGAGCATAAAAAATTTGCTTATCGCTGGCTTTTAGCTCACCGCTGAGTAACAAACTTTGCGCATTGCTTGAGAAAGCTAAGCTGCAAAGTAATAATCCTAAACAGGCTTTGAAACATTGACTTTTTAACATCCGCTATCCTCTATGACTATGCCATCTTTCATCCGAATAATTCGCTGAGCATAAGCAGCAATATCTTCTTCATGGGTTACCATAACCAAAGTATGTCCTTGTTGGTGGAGTGAGCAAAGCAACTGCATAATTTCATGAGAGGTTTTACTATCGAGGTTACCCGTTGGTTCATCAGCAAAAATGACTTTTGGCTCATTTACTAGTGCTCTGGCAATAGCAACTCGTTGCCGCTGACCACCGGACATTTCAAATGGTTTATGGCGTGCGCGATTTTGCAAGCCAACCTTATCCAGCATCGCCATAGCGCGCTCACTGGCTTGCTGTTTTGGAGTATCGGTATAACGCAGTGGCAAAGCCACATTTTCTTGAGCACTAAGGCGAGTTAATAAGTGAAAGGTTTGAAATATAAAGCCAATTTTTTTATTGCGGATAGCTGACAAACTTTCGTCATCTATTTCTTTAATACTTTCACCAGAGAGCAAATAACTGCCTGAGGTTGGTGTATCCAGACACCCAAGGATATTCATTAAAGTCGACTTCCCTGAACCGGAAGCGCCCATCACGGCGACAAACTCACCTTCTTTAATATGTAATGAAACATTACTTAATGCAATGACTTGCGTTTCGCCTGCACCATAAGTACGGCAAAGATTTTCGACCCTGATCATACAGTTACTTTTGTTTTTATTATTATCTGATTGGTTAAACTAGCGAGTTTTATAGCGAGACACAAGTCCAAATCTAGTAGTTAAATATACGTCTATTTGCAGCCTTTAATTGTTTTAACATTTAAAGGCTAATTAAATCATCATAAGTTAACAATTGCGTGGTTTTACCGTTGATTTGTTGCGTTTTAGCCAAGAGTTGAGCGGGTTTAGCGAATATTTTTTGTTACAAAAAAGCCAAGTAATTCGATAAAAGAATTACTTGGCTGGCTTTAAGGTCAAAAATCATACAGCATATTCAGAGTGTTATACCCACATCTAGGTTAAATTGCTGCAACCCACATAACACCGACTTCTTTTTTTACCACTTTTACATGGGTGCCAGCACTTAGTGGTTGCTGGCTTTTTAGTTTCCAGCTCACCCCGGAATACGAGTAGGTACTAACACCTAAATCATCAACATCGCTAGTGAGCACAAAATCAAGCTCTGCAAAGTCACTTTTCACTTCTTTATGATCAACATTATCTTGCATGCGTTTTAGCGGTTTCCATAGTAAAACAGCGCATGCGGCGGTGACCAAGGTATTACTCCAAAGTGCGGTGGTTAATGAGTCTTCTAACAGCGCGAAGTTCATCATTAATCCAGTTGCAAATAATGATATACCCAAAAACAACAATATAAAGGTCGACATTCCCAGCACTGCTACTTCAATTATCAGTGCCAGTACACCTAAAATCATCAGTGTTTGGGCTAAATTATTGGTAATGAACTCCATAGTTTGCTCCTTTACAGTTTAACCTTTTTGTTTGGTATTTAAGGTATTAATAATCGACATCGCTTGCGCTACCATAGAGCTGGCATCGGTGCCGTTATCGGGTAATAAAACAACTGACGATTCTTTAGCAATGGCTTGTTTTGCGGCAATTGCTTTTGATGCGAGGTCTAATTGAATGGCTTTTTGACCTTGCTCAGTATCAGCTGCTTCACCTACTTTACGTAGTGCATCAGCTTGTGCTTCGGCTACCGCAATAATGGCTTTAGCTTCACCTTCAGCACGCAGGATTTGCTCGGCTTTTTCTGCTTCAGCGGCTAGTACTTGCGCTTGTTTTTTACCTTCAGCGACATTGATATTAGCTTGACGATCACCTTCTGATTCTAAAATTTGTGCACGTTTAACACGTTCCGCTTTCATTTGTGCTTCCATCGCTTCCATTACTGATTGCGGTGGCACAATATCTTTAATTTCATAACGTAATACTTGAATACCCCAAGGATCTGCGGCTTGGTTAATTGCCGCAACAATATTAGTATTTAGTACATCACGTTCTTCAAAGGTTTTATCCAGCTCCATTTTACCAAGCTCTGAACGCATCGTTGTTTGCGATAATTGCGTAACGGCAAACACATAATCATCAACACCATAAGTGGCTTTGTATGGGTCCATAACACGGAAATACAATACACCATCAACAATCAATGAAATATTATCTTTGGTAATAGCAGATTGCGACGGCACATCTTGAGCTTGCTCTTTTAAGCTACGATCAGCGGCAATACGATCAACAAACGGCACAATAAAGTTTAGGCCTGCTTCTTTAGTTGATTGATACTTACCAAAACGTTCAATGAGCCACGCACGGTTTTGTGGCACAAATTTAACACTGCTTTTTAGCAGTACTAAAACAAAAATGAGTAAAAACGCCTCAACAGTGAATAACATGTTGAGAACTTGCGTGATCGGGTCCATAGATACTCTCCTTTAATAGTGGCCAATATGGCGTGTCACATATTTAATTTATATACTTATAAACGTGACTAACCCTACATTACCATTGAGCTGTAAGCCCAGCTAGTGAAAAATCGTGACAAAGTATGTCGGTAAGTTAATTACGATTGCATATTATGGTCATGTTTTTTGAAGATGCACACAGAAAGCATGTTTAATTTTTGATTTAAGGCAAATCGTTCAGGCAGAAAAGGAAGTCTGTTTGTGAGCATCTCAGTTAATTTAAGATTAGCAAACTCAAAGTGAATACCTTAGATGGTTAAACTCACCTCTATGTAATGATAAAACCCGCGCCACGTTTAGCCCAAAACAACGTACACATTTTTTCAAACAATGTAAATATGTACTTGGTGCTGCTGATAATCCTTATCTAGATTTGTTCAGCGGTTCAACAGAACAAGTGCATCGCAAATTCTTTGCGTTTAGTGATTTAAAAGATAAACCTATTGATGGTAAGTTTGATTCTTATGGATTAAGTAAAGTTGCCACGATACCTTGGTTTTAACCCTTTATTTTTTCTCTTTAAAATTTTCTATAAAAACAATGGGTTATAACATATCGTTTTTGATAAGGTAAAATAGTAATATTTAACCTAATGGCTTGTTGTAACTTATTTTTATGCTGATATTCTATAGTTTACTGCCGCACAGGCAGCTTAGAAAATTAACTAAAAAGAAGTTTTACCATTTAGATTGTTTACTGCCGCACAGGCAGCTTAGAAAGTAGCTACATCAACCGCTCGTCCTATAGCTATGTTTACTGCCGCACAGGCAGCTTAGAAATAAGAGCGACTTAGCGTCTATGGTCATGCGAAGTTCACTGCCGCACAGGCAGCTTAGAAATTTCAGAGGATGTACCTGTCAAAGTAATACGGGTTCACTGCCGCACGGCAGCTTAGAAATCTAGCAAAGTCATGAACACTTGGTTCATCATGTTCACTGCCGCACAGGCAGCTTAGAAAGTTCGAGTCTCCCCCTGTTGAGACTTGCAAACGTTCACTGCCGCACAGGCAGCTTAGGTGACGAGGGACCGAAACGGAGTTTCGCAGCCTGAGGAAGTGAGGTCATGGATGACCGATGTAACCAAGCTCCATGGATGGATTCAAACGCCGATGTTAA